>JBCDLQ010000207.1:0-5207 GCA_039414335.1 Pseudomonadota bacterium
CGGCTTTTTGAGGAATTCTGGCCCGTTCTACGCGAAACAGACGAAGCACTTGAGTCCTGGTCCAAGTCTCATTCCGAGGGAGCGCGTATTCCAAGAACATTGGGTACCCATCAATTCAGGATCGGGGATATCGAAGAAGACCGGGCGCTGATCAGCTTCCAGCAATGGAAACTCCAGCGGGTCGTGGATACCTATCGGTCGTTCCAGGCCGAAGAAAAAAGAAGCGTCGATTCCTTCTTGCAAACCGTCAACGGCCTTGAAGCATTGCAGATCGACCTCAAGCAGCGAGTTCGGATCGAGAACAATAGGCTGGTTCTCGCCTAGACATTGTTTGTCAGACTTTCGTTATCGAGGGCCGCGCCAGGCTCCGACCGAACAGCCTGGGAATCTTAGAAGGAAGCGAAATCGTCCCCTACGATTAATTGGGCTTCAGCGCTTCAAAACGATCGCGCATGATCCAACCAAAATCGGCCACCAGAACCAGTGATCCATCGTTGATCGGATCGCCCGTCGTCGTGCAACCACTGCATGATGCAATGCCGAGATTTCTGACCTGGACCGAGAAATAGCCCTGATCAAGCTCGTCATGAAAGACCGTCGGCCACCAGTTCGGCTCTCCGTAAGCGGGCGTCAGATCCCAACCATCCAGCCGAAAGACGACAGTTCGACCATTGGTGGAATCGAAGAACATTCCGCAACAGGGGCCAGCAAGAGGCACCATCGTATGTGGCGGAGTCAATCGAGCATCGAAGCCGCTAATGTCGACTCCTCCAACATAATTCCAACCCGGATAAATGAAGACAAACGGGTCACCAAATTGCGTTTGAACAGGCCAGGGCCCGGTCAGCGCCAGCGTGAATTCGGTGAATACCTGGCTAGTGGTGTCCCAGGTCGCATTCAGCGTCCCAGACCACTCTCCCGGCGGATTCATTTCGTAAGGGATGGCCGCGTCCGGCATGACCCTGAGTTCAGTTTGATACTCGATGAGCTCTGCGCGTGATGTGCTGGCAAAAAGTAGCAGCAAAACCAACAGTGGAAAGACTTTCATGACCGGGACTCCCTCGAGGCCATGCGGCCCGCAATCAGAACGCCTGAACCCCTTAACCTTCAGATAGATGAAGTATTCATCAAACACACGTCGAGGACAACGTCCCTGAGCCCCAAAGCATGCGTGACATGTAACAGTTTTCGGCGTTCCTTCTCATGGAGCACACCATCGGCGGTGACTGCCGAAAACTGGATCTGGAGAAACAGGAGTAGCAATGAGCGGTCGTAGCGCACAGTCCATCGTAGACTGCTGGCCTCTCCATAGAGATCGAACCCCACATCCTTGCCGCGCTCGAAGGCCGCGATTGCAGCTCGACGCTGGTCCGGAGTCAGGGCGAGCTTATCGAAGTACTGTTCGCCCACTCGGATCTCATCCGGCGTGACCACGCCATCCGCCTTGCACAGGGCGCCCATGACGCCAAAGGTCACCTCGAGGAAACGATCCTGGATACCCGCCTGCCCGAAGGGTAAGCGACCCTTGAGCAGCCATTCAGCACCAATGAACCCCAGAAGCGCGCCCAGTATTAGCCCCGCCCAACCGCCAGCTGCCAGACCCATTAGCCCACCGATGACCACAAAAGCAATCATTGACTCTCCAATAGAAACACCGAAAACGTCATTGACCTCGACCAGCAATGATGTGGAGCCACCGCCTCGGCCAGTTTGAAGCACGCCCTATCGCACGCCTATACTCGAGCAAATTACCTGCCGGGAGTCAACTATGCAGGCGTTAATCAAGCGATGGGCATGGGTCGCCCTTTTGCTGTGCAGTTTCACCGTCAGCCAGGCGTCTGACCGCACCTTGAGTCAAGACAGTCTCACTGGAACAACGCTTCCACTCATTGATCTCATCATCGTGATCGACAACTCCGGTTCCATGGGCAACGAGATTCTGAATCTGCAGAATCGTCTCTACGATGATCTCGTCGGTCCGCTGCTCGACGCGGGCGTAGCGGTCCAGGTCATCATGGTGGCCAAGTTCGGCGACCTGCCCAGCGAGTCCGTCTGCATCGAGGAACCGCTGAGCAGTATTCCCACTGGCGGCTGTGCCACACCGCCCGCAATGCCCGGGAATACAGCGATCTTCCGCCAATACAGTGTCGAAGTCGGCTCACAAAATTCCTGGTGCCTGCTCCAGACCACCTTCGATGCCACCTTGCCCGATGAATTCGGACTGGCGCCGACCGGTTGGCAGGACTGGCTGCAACCCGATTCGTACCGAGTGATCCTGATGGTCAGCGACGATGGAGTGAATTGCTCCCCCTACAACGACCTGAACACGGTCGCAGGCGGTGCGACCGCTGCAGCCGCGATCGACACGGACCTGCTGGCCCTGTCACCGTCCGATTTCGGCAGCGCCGGTAAGCGTAATTACATCGTTCACAGCCTGGTTGGTCTGGAGGACAATATGCCCGGGACAGCCCCCTGGCCGCCGACAGACCCTGTGATCTCCACCATCTGCTTCAGCGCCGTCGATCCGGGCACCGGCCACCAATCGATGAGTACGCTAACCGGCGGCCTGCGCTTTCCCTTGTGTCGCACCAATGATTACAGCGTGTTCTTTCGCATGATCGTAGAGAGCATCTATCCGCTGGCCGCCTTGTTCCGCGACCGCTTCGAATTCGAGTAGCTCGAAGAACCAGGAGTCTTGACTGAGATTGGGTGGCGTCGCACCGATGTCGCCTCGGGGTAGTCCGACGCGGCTGCTAACTGCTACTCTCTCAACACCAGACTTCAAAGTCGCATCGGCACCACCCATGGTCGAACGCCCGGACAAGGACGAGCCCAGAACCCCACGAGACGAGGACGACGATCGGACGCTGATCGAGGCCACCGAGTTCGCTAGTCTGCCCGGCGATACGGGGAATGACGCCGAGGCGCTGGCCCGCATTGGCGGCTATCGTTTGCTGGAGCTGCTGGGCAAGGGTGGCATGGGGTCCGTCTGGCTGGCCGAGCAGCAGCATCCCGTACAACGGAAAGTTGCCCTGAAGCTGGTTCGTTCGTCGGTGCTCGATGGTCTGGCGAAGGCCTTGTTCGAGGTCGAACGGCAGATGTTGGCGCAGATGGCGCATCCCTGCATCGCGCAGGTCTACGATGCCGGATCGACGGAAGAGGGTCGACCCTGGTTCGCGATGGAGTGGGTTCCCGGCGAACCCATTACCACCTACGCGACAGATCAAGGGATGGATGCTGATGACCGCATCCGCCTGTTCATGCGCATCTGCCAGGGCGTTCAACATGCCCACGAGCGCGGCATCATCCACAGAGATTTGAAGCCCGCCAATGTGCTGGTCTACAGCATCGATGGTGATCACCTGCCCAAGATCATCGACTTCGGCATCGCGACCAGCCTCCATGACGAGGGCGACGCGCCGCAGGCCAACAGTTCCGACAAGGCCGGCACCCAGGCCTATATGAGTCCGGAGCAGTATGCAGAAGACACGCAGCGGATCGATACGCGCAGCGATGTCTATGCCCTGGGCGTGATGCTGTTCGAGCTGCTGACGGGCGCGCGACCGCCGTCCACGGCTCAACCCGATGCCCTGGAGACTTTTCATACCTCTCTGGGCCGTCGCCAGACAGACCAGGCTCATTCAATCCCTGACGCCGCCGAGGCCTTTGATGCTGCGCGCGCGCTGAATCGCGAATTGCGGTTCATCCTGGCTCGCGCCCTGGCGCCGGATCGCGAAGATCGCTACGCCTCCGCCGCCGAGCTGGCGAGGGACCTGGAACGATACCTGAGCGACCAGGTCGTCGAGGCCGTTCCTATGTCGCGCGGTTACCGCTGGGGCAAGTTCGCTCGCCGGAATCGCCTGGCGCTCAGCGCCAGTGCTCTGGTGATGCTCGCCCTGGTCAGTGGTCTGGCACTGGCCCTATGGGGCTTGATCCAGGCCCAGTCCGAGCGTGACCGGGCACAGCTGGCCGCAACCCGCGCCGAGCAAACCAGCGACTTCGTCATCAATATGCTCGACTCGATCGATCCGGACTACGCGAGCGGGGCCGATACGGCGCTGATGCGCCGGGTCCTGGACGATGCCGCACTGCGTGCAGGCGACGAACTGGCGGAACAGCCCGATATTCTGGCCCAGATCGCGTTGACCATCGGCGGCGCCTACCTGGCCATCGGTGAAGACACATCCGCTGCCGAGCATCTCGATCGTGCCGAGAGCCTGTCTGCTGATCGCGAGGATTTGCTGCGCCTCAACCTGCGCGCCGGTCTGCAGCTCACCACTCTGGACGTCCGTCTGGGCGAGCCGGGACGCGCGCTCGAACGAGTCGAGCGACTCGTCGAACTGACCCGGACGACCCTGCCACCGGGCGATATCTTGAGACTGGACGCGCGCTCCCTTCAGGCGCACGCGCTGCACCGTCTGAGTGACATCGAAGCCGCGGAACCGATCATTCTCGAAGTGATCGCGGCGGCCACGGCCGATGAGCCCCCCATTCGACGTGTGCGCCTGGAGTCTCTGCAGACACTGGGACAGATGCATTCCGATCGCATGCAAATGGAGCAAGCCTATGAGGCCTTCGAACGAATCCTCCGGGAGATCGAAGAGGCGAATGATCCCGCCTTGCGCGAACTCTCTCTTTCTGTCAAGAACGATGTGGCTGTTGCCTATCTACGCGAGCAGCGGTTTGCCGAGGCAGAAGCGCCGCTTCGAGAACTTCTGGATGTCCGAAGATCCCTCTTCGGCGATCGCCATCCGATGACCCTGTCCGCGATCAGCAACCTCGCCGGAAGTCTGCGCCAACAGGGCCGCCCCAACGACGCCCTCCCCTTCTATCAGGAATCAATGGAAGGCCTCCTCGACCTTTATGGCCCCTTGCATCCCAATAGCCTGATTGCTCGCTATAACCTGGGGAACTGCTTGCTGGACCTGGACCGCGCGGATGAGTCAGTCGTGCTTCACAGAGAGGCTCTCCGCGATGCGCGACAGGAGCTACCGAACAACAGCTTCATGCTCGGCATGTTCGAGCTGGGGCTCGGTAAGAGTGCGCTGGCTATTGGAAATGCAGACCAGGCCATCGAACTCCTGACTAGCGCCAATGCCTTGATCTCCGAGGCCGCGAGCCCTGACCACTACCGGGCCAATGAGGCGCGCGAGTTTCTTGCCCAGGCGCAATTGCTGGCGGACGGGAATCAATAGGGTCAACTGCAG
>JBCDLQ010000208.1:0-5199 GCA_039414335.1 Pseudomonadota bacterium
ATTGATTTCAATTCATTCAACAGGCAGAAAAACATGACTCTCAATGGAAAGAACGCAGTGGTGACCGGCGGCAGCAGCGGCATCGGATACGCAACGGCCAAGAAACTGGCATCCCTCGGAGCGAACGTCACGATTACAGGACGCAATGCCGAACGCCTGGAGCAGGCGGCAGCCGAACTGGGCGTGAAGGCGATCGTCTCGGATCAAGGCAAGCTGGCCGACATCTCGAAGCTGGCTGAAAAGGTTCAGTCGGAAAGCGATGCCGTCGATATCCTGTTCATCAACGCTGGCGTCGCCGCCTTTGCACCGGTCGATGCAACGAGCGAAGCGCAGTTTGATCAGATGATGAATATCAACTTCAAGGGCGCATTCTTCACGCTTCAGCAGTTCATCCCCCTGTTGCGCGACGGCGCATCGGTCATCAACCTTTCTTCAATCAATGCCTACACGGGCATGCCGAATACGGCCGTCTATGGCGCTAGCAAAGCTGCGCTGAACTCGCTTACGAGGACAGCGGCAACCGAGCTGGCACCGAGGAAGATTCGCGTCAACGCGGTCAATCCCGGGCCCGTACAGACCGAGATCTTTGGCAAGCTGGGTATGCCAGAGGAAGCCATTCAGGAATTCGCCGGTGCGATGCAAAATCGAATCCCCCTCCACCGCTTCGGTCAGCCCGAAGAAATTGCCAATCTCGTGGCTTTTCTGGCCTCTGATGAAGCCAGCTTTATCACTGGCGGGGAGTACAACGTTGACGGCGGCACCAACGTCAATCCGTTGCTGAGTTGATGTGGAACAGGAGAACCAGCTCCGAGACCGATCGTCTCGGGGTTGAATGTCAGAACGAAGCGACGAGTTGATGGTGCTATGTCACCAACTGACTAGGGCTTGTTGCCAACTCGCGGCATATCGCTGGTCTGGCCATTCGTTGTCCAGGCCAGACCGGTGACGACACCTTCATCGTCTCTCACGACGCGGACCAACCCATAGTCCTGCGGCGACACATAAGTATCGGGACCCGTGGGAATCAGGATCCAGCCGCTGATCTGCAAACCGCCGTCCCGGGGCGAAACACTGAGCGTGCGATTGGGTCCCAGCTGGTAGTCGCCGGTCAGTTCTTCCAGGGCGGCCGGCTCAACGGCAAAAGGCTGCATTGACGGCACTTCCGGTCGGGACACATCTTCGCCGTCGGCCAGTCTAGGGACAGCCTCGCGCAGGAGGGTTGTGGCACCGGTGGTGAGATTGCCGGTGAAGGTCACCGTGGTGTCCGAATCGGAATACCAGTCGGCCCAGGCCCGGAAGCCGGAGGTCAGTCCATTGGAGCGGAACCCGGACTCGCGGATCAGACTGGATTGCACCATCGGCCCGAAACTTCCATCTCGAATCGCGTTCACCATGGCGTGGAGGTCTTCCACCGTGCTCCAGACCGAACCCGCGCCGACCAGAAAGGACAGATCCTTGAAGGGCGCATTGATGAAAGCGCCCGACGGTGAAGGCAGGTAGCTATCTACCCTGCCCGGCATCACCGTCGCTGCTGTGACGTGTGCCGAGTGGGTCATTCCCGCTGGCTCGAAGACGTGTTTCTGCAGCAGCGCCTCGTAAGACTCGCCAGAAGCCAGCTCCATCACGCGTGCCAACACCGAATATCCGCCGGAGCTGTAGTTGGAATCGGTACCCGGCTCGTAGTCCAGGTCCTGGCTTGCCGCCCGCTCGGTCATCTCTTCGGCATTGCTGGGCTGGGTCTCGAGGATCTCATCCATCAAGCGGTGTGGCACGCCCGCCTCATGGAAGACCAGCATGCGAACCGTAATGACATCAGCCTGAGGGAAATCGGGCAGCCATCGGTCGATCGTGTCCTCCAGCGACAGCTTGCCGTCCGCGATCAGCGCCGCCATCGCTATCTGCGTCATTGGTTTGGTGACGGAAGCGACATTGAATCGACTTTCCATCGACATCGGAACACTCAGCTCACGATTGGCCAGACCAAAGTTCAGGACCACTGGTTCAGAATCACCCCGTGCAACCAGCACGCGCCCAGAGAGCTGACCTTCTCGAACCAGCGGTTCGGCCCACTGCATGATGCGAGACTCCAGGTTATCCGGGAGCGCAAGTTCTAGGTCGTCTGCACTTGCATTGCAAACTGCCATGCCCGCCAATAGCAGGACCAGAAGGCGACCACGAACGCCAACGCGGGCCCGGGCTTGTCGACACTTGTTCATGAGACATCTCGTTAATCGTCGGTTCTTGATCCGACCAAGGGCCGGATACGGGTCCGATCAAGTGATTCTTCAACCGGCCTTCTGACACTTCAACGCCAGAGCTCATGAATTGTTACACGGTCAAAAATGCTTCGAGGATCAATCAACTGTCCGGTGCTGCCTTCGAGCCAGACTCGACCGGAGATTCGAATCCCGGCCGAGCCTATCTGGAACGAGACGCTTGCAGGCCGTTTGCGCCTTCCTGTCTGACGAATCTTAGTCTTCAGGTTCCGTCGGAACAAAGGCGGCGATGAAGATTCCCACGCTTCCCGACGACAGATTGCGCGTAATGATCAAAACGGGCGCCGGCAAGCTCAGAACGCTATCGGACTCATAGACTGAAGCGAAGCCATCTGGGAAGATCAATTGGCGACAGTCAGGGCGATTATCCAGAATGCAGCCCCTTCTCACGCCCATGGGCAGTGAGTTGGCTTGATTCCAGGCGTCTTCCAAAGCAGTGGCGTTATCGAGTTGGGTCTGGATCGTATCGAAGGTGGAGTTCAAGTCTTTGAAGTCAGATGCCTCAGGAATACCTTCGGCCGCCTGCTGCACTGCATCTAGGAGGTTCGGACCCACCATGGTCACGGCATTGTTCGGACTCAGGTCTGGATCAAAGCCGAATCCTTCGATGACCGACGGTTCGATTTCGAAGACATGGATCGATTGGCTTGCACCGGTGATGATCCCCGCAATCGCGCCCTGATTGGTCAACGGCTGCAGCAGATCAGCTGCGATGACGGCACCCATGGCTCGGGCAACTTCACCGACATAGGGCAAGTACAGATCAGAAACGATTTGACTCCGGATCCGGACGGCGCTCGTGAGGCCAATCAGCGTGAAGCGGGCACTCTGTGATGCGCCATTAGTTCCCAACACACCCTCATCGCGAAGTGACTGCCGAACTGCCCGGATATCATCAACAATCAGACGCGGCATTACCGTCCCCAGTAGCGCGGTGATCGAAGGAGATGCGCGCAGCACACCCACGACGGAGGGCTCGACGAGCAGCCTGCCCTGCGCAGCCCCCGCGAGCTCTTGATTGAGTGTATTCAATACGACGTCCGGCGCTGTTCCTTCATTGATGACGCTGCTGATGGATAGCATCAACTCCAGAAGAGCTTCACCGGCGTCGACATAGGCCCCATCCTCACTCGAAGCGTTCAGACCGCCAGCCAGTGCCTGCTCGGGACTGGGTGGTACCCCGCCTTCCGGCGCGATCAGCGTCATCGTCCGCAGTCGACGAAGATCAATGGCCGTTTCGAGGTCAAGCAGTGCTTTGTCGATCGCATTGATTGCCATCGGATCATTCGCATCCAGTGCCGCCTGCAGGTCAACGATCAATTCTGAAAACGCTCGCTGCTGCTCAACGAAGTCCGTATAGACCGTGCCCGCCGGACCATCGCTGATCGGCGCCAGCGCCGCCAGCGGCGTCGAAACCGATTCTGGACCGTTCACGTCGAAGCTGACGGTCAAATCAAACTGACCCTGCGTGTCCTGGCTCGTTGTCACCAGTGCCCCGCTGATCGCGGGCAAAGTTCCAAAGACATCGCCAGCGCCGATATCCAGCGCAAGATTGATTGATGGCTGGGGATCGAGCGGCGTTCCATCGACATCGCGAATCTCTACGCTGATCAGTGCAGACTCGCCTGAAGGAATCAACGAAGGCTCGACGGTGATGACGGCTCGGGGCCCGCCGGAAACGGTCAGGCTGATCTCGCTGCCCGGGTTAACGGCGCTCTGCGGTGCCGGGTCCTGGAGCACGACGATTCCCGCGGGCACAAAGGGATCGTTGACTCGGGTGATGGGCGCCGCGTTCAGACCGTTCACCGCCAAGCGCGCAAGCGCCTCATTCTCGTCAAGGCCGACCAGCCTGGGTACGTCGACGGGCAACGGACCACGCGACACTTCCACACGGACGCTGCTCCCTGCCGCCGCACTGACCCCCGCTGCGGGCACTTGAGAAGCCACCTCGCCGACGGGGACCGTATCACTGAACACGTCCACGATCGGATCAGCAACCAATCCCGCCGCTAGCAGAACACTCACTGCCTCGCTCTCGGTCAAAGTCATCAGATCGGGAACGGAGACGGCGTCCAGAACCTCGATCACGAAGGATTGGAATGCCGTAGCGCCCACCGAGTCAGTGACCTCAACAACGACCGGCGTCAACCCCAAGTCGCTCACTCCGGGTGTCCAGCTGATCACGCCAATGCCGTTGACGGCCATTCCCAGAGGCCCCTCGGCAATCCGCCAGGCCAACAGTTCACCCGGATCCGTGTCAACGGCGAGAACCGCATAGCGATACTCGAATCCGGGCGACGCCTGAGGTCGAGGAACGGACAGGATTCGAGGCGGGGAATTCGGCGGGAGGATCTGTACGTCGACCTGAGCGACGTTGGACTCCAGCTCACCATCGAAAGCTCGATAGGTAAATTGATCGCTGTCTTCAAGCCGTTCTTCCGGCAGGGGGCCATTGATGCGGTTGCTGTTCAGGCCAGGCAGCAGCCAGTGTGGCTGTTGGAACTGGGGGACCGATCCATCGTCGTTGATCTGAGTGACGTGGTAGTTCCATTGATTGAAGATGCTTCGCGTACGCGGCCAGCCGTTTCCACTGCCGTCATCAAGCTCACTCTCGAACACATAGAAACTGGATGAGCTCGCAGCAAAGGTTCCTCGGCCCATCACAATCAGTTCGGAAGCACCATCGCCGTCTACATCGGCGAAGAAAGGAATACTCAGGTTGCCATTGCCCATGTACTCTTCGACGTCTCGCTTCGTCGAGCCATCACGACCATCAAAGATACGAAGTCGGGTCAAACCACTATTGCGAAGATAAGGGTAAATCACCTCATTGAACCCATCGCGATCCAGATCAAGAACAGTCGCCGCGGACTGATTACTGTCAACCGGAATCGCAATGTCCCAAAGCATGGAACCATCGGCG
>JBCDLQ010000209.1:0-5190 GCA_039414335.1 Pseudomonadota bacterium
AGACGGCGGTGGGCTACTGGTTTACCTATGACGAGAACGGCAACCCGCGCTGGATGATCGGCCAGGGCCCGGTGATCGCCAATCAGGTCATCTTCAACGAGCTGCTGGCACCGGTCGGGGGACGCTTCGGTCCGGACTTCGATCCCGACACGGTGGTGCTGGCGCCGGCGGGTTCTGCCCGCATCGTCATCATCGATTGCGATAACGCCTGGGTCGACTATCAGGCCTTCGGACAGACTCAGCGCCTGCCTTCGACCCGCCTGACGCGCACCCTGGGAACGTCCTGCGATCCGATCGACGTGCCGCCGCCGGATCGGGCCTTCCAGAACGGCACCTGGTTCGACCCGACCCATGCCGGTGAGGGCTATACGGTGCAGTGGCTGGATACGGGCCAGGTCCTGGTGATGTGGTTCAGCTACGACAGCGAAGGTCGTCAATACTGGATGCTGGGTCTTGGCGAGAGCACGGGCGAGAACGACACGATCAATCTGGAAGGTGTGCTGTCGGCCCGCGGGGCCCGCTTTGGTCGGGCCTTCGATCCCGACGAAGTCGAGCTGTTCGAATGGGGTGCAATCCAGATGAACCTGTCCTGTCTGACGGGTACGGCGGACTACCAGTCCATCCTGCCGGAGTTTGGCAGCGGTGATTTCGATCTCCTTCGTCTGAGCTTCATCGACGGATTGGTCTGCAGCGAGTGAGTGCGATGAAAGCGATTCTGATCTTGGCCTCAAGCCTGCTGCTGGTTGCCTGCTCTGCTGAAGCACCGATGCCGTCCAGCGATGAATCGTCAGCCGCAGCCGTTGCCGAGCAGAAGACGCAACGCGTTAGCATCATGGCCTTCAATGTCGAGAATCTCTTCGATACGGAAGATGACGAAGGCAAGAACGACGCCACCTTTCTTCCCCTGAGCACGAAGTCGGATCCCGCCCATATCGAAGCCTGCAATCTGATCGAGGTCGATCGTTGGAGAGAAGATTGTCTCTCTCTCGACTGGAGCGAGGATGCCTTGCGCTTCAAGCTGGAGCAGCTGGCTGGAGCGATCCTGGCCTACAACGACGGTCGGGGCCCTGACATCATTGCCTTGCAGGAGGTGGAGAACTTCCGCGTGCTGGAGCGCTTGCGCGGTGAGTACCTTGGCAGTGCCGGCTACGGCGAGCCCATCCTGATCGAAGGCACGGATGCACGGGGTATCGATGTGGCCTTCCTGTCGCGACTGCCGATCGTCGGTGACCCCGTACTCCATCCCCTGGACATGTCGGCCTTTCCCGATCGTGCGCCGGATACTCGCGGTGTGCTGGAGGCCAGTTTCGAGCTGCCGGACGGATCGATTCTCACTGGCTTTTCCGTTCACTTCCCCGCGCCCTTCCATCCGATTGAAATGCGCTGGCTAGCCTATGAACACCTGAACAGCCTGCTCGCCGCCTTGCCCGAAGAAAGGCCAGTGTTTGCCGCCGGGGACTTCAATACGCCGCAGCGCGAAATGGATGGCACCACCATCATGGACGACCGCGTGCGATCCGAGTGGACCGTCGCCCATGAGGTGGGCTGCGAAGGCTGTCTGGGCACCAACTACTGGGCCCGCGGTGAGAGCTGGTCTTTCCTCGATATGGTGTTGTTTGCAGCCTCCCCGCAAAGCCCCTGGGCCATGGACGTCAGCGCTGTCGAGATCTCGACTGCATTCCCCGGTCAGCTTCACAAGGACGGTACGCCGAAGCGTTTCGATCTCGAGGCTGTTGAAGGCGTATCCGATCACCTGCCGATCGTGATGGTCCTGGAAAGACCGCCCTAGGCTGAATCCGTCGACGACGCTGTCGTCATGATCCTTCCTCTAACTTTGGAGCCGAAGCGTCTCACCTCGCCATGTGGGGAGATGTCTCCAGCGGGAGATCGATTCGACCATCAAGGGCTTGCCGATTCCCTGTAGAGTCGAATAATCTGAACTGGCTAAACAAATTGAGGTAGAGCGGTCATGGCCTCGGCCTTCCCGGAGCAGCATCGCAGCTCGGAGATTCTCGATCAGGTCTATGTCGGCCTGACCAAGGATCATCGAATTTTCTCCAGCAGCCTGGAGGAAAGCCTGAAGCTGGTGACTCGGACCTGTTCCGAAAGCCTCGGTGTGGCCCGCGTCAGCGTCTGGGAACTCGATTCCGATACGGGTTTGATGCACTGCGTACTGCTCTACGATCGTCGCTTCGACAGCTTCGAGTCCGGTGCGGTCCTCAGCGACCGGGAGATTCCCAACTACTTCGAGGCGCTGGCCGCGCAGCGATTGATCGATGCGGACGATGCCTGCCGGGATACGAGAACCTGCGAGTTGGCCAAGGATTATCTGATTCCCCTGGACATTCGCTCGATGCTCGATGCCACCTTGCGTCAGGAAGGGCGGCTTCTCGGTGTCTTCTGCACGGAATCGGTAGGACAGGATCGCCACTGGACCGCCAGCGAGAAAGTCTTCGTGAGCTCCCTGGCGGAGCTGGTGGATCAGCTGATGATCCTGGATCGACTGCGGGAACGGGAAAGTCACTATCGATCCCTCTTTGACCATTCTGCCGACAGCATTTTCATCGTCTCGGATGGGGCCTTCATCGACTGCAATACCGCTGCCGAAATGATGTATGAGTGCACTCGCAAGGATTTGCTTGGACTGAACCCAACGGCGATATCTCCTGAATTCCAGCCCGATGGACGGCCGTCGCCGGAAGCGGCTAATCGCTACGTCAGGGCAGCGCTGGAAGGCGAAGTACAGCGCTTCGAATGGCGCCATCGAACGCTGGCGGGACGCGAATTCGACAGCGAGGTCACGCTGAGTCGGGCTCAGCGCGGTGAAGCCTGGTACGTGATTGGCGTCGTCCGAGATATTTCGGCACGCAAGCGCGCGGAACTGGCCGTTGAGAAGTCGAAGTCGATTCTTGAATACCGCGCCCTGCACGATTCACTGACCAGCCTGCCCAATCGTGACAGCTTCCACAGGGATGCCAACGCCCGGATTGCGGCCAACGTTGATTCGGCGAGCAATCAGGCCATCTACCTGCTGGACCTGAATCGTTTCAAGGAGGTCAACGATACGCTGGGCCATGACTTTGGCGATGAAATGCTCAGGGTCGTTGCAGACCGGCTGCGGGGCTTTGGCGATCGCAGTGAATGCATGGTCTATCGCCTCGGCGGCGATGAGTTTGTCCTGATGGCGAACGTTGTTGACGAGGACGGCGCGACCGATCTGGCCGAGGGCATCATCGAGGCCTTTGCCAAACCCTTGTCGACGCGCGGAATCGATCTGCATATCGAAACGAGCATCGGCATTTCCCTGTCTCCACAGCATGGCTCGGACAGCCATTCGCTGCTGCGCTGCGCGGACGTGGCGCTGTATCACGCCAAACGCGAAGTCGAGGATTTCTCGATGTACGATCCGCGCTATGACCAGACGGACAAGCGCCACCTGACCTTGATGTCGGACCTGGTCAATGCGATCGATGGCGATGAATTGATGCTGTTCTACCATCCCAGAGTCGACCTGAAGCAGACCGGCTGTACCCATTGCGAAGTGCTCCTGCGCTGGCATCATCCCGAGCACGGCATGATTCCACCGGGACAGTTCATTGCCAGCGCCGAGCTCAACAACCTGATTCATCAGTTGACGCGCTGGGTGCTGCGCACCGCCTTGATGCAGCTACATGATTGGCGCTCTGACGGGATCGATCTGACCGTCAGCGTCAATGTCTCGGCTCGCAACCTGGTTGATCAGCGTTTTGCCGCCGATGTTCGGACCATGCTCCTGGAGCATGACGTACCCGCTTCTCGCCTTGAAATCGAGATCACGGAAAGCGCTCTCATCGTCGATCCCGTGCGAGCCCTGGAGTCACTGAATGCGCTGCGGGCACTGGGCGTCTCGATCGCGATCGATGATTTCGGCACCGGCTATTCGTCCTTGAGCTACCTGAAACGATTGCCCGTGCACGTCCTCAAGATCGACAAATCCTTCGTCCAGGACATGCTGACCGACGAGTCCGATGCCACCATCGTGCGGTCCATCATTGAACTGGCCCACCGCTTCGGTTTGACCGCCGTCGCTGAAGGGGTGGAAGACCAGGCCACGCTCAATGCCTTGACCGAACTGGACTGTGACCAAGCGCAGGGCTTTCATTTCTGCCGTCCCCTGCCGGCCAGAAAATTCGTCAACTGGCTGAAGCAATCACATCCAGCCTGAAGAGCGGCGCTGCCCCCTCATTCGCGATTTCAGTCGACCTGCCTCGATTGACCTGAATTGATCCTTGCCTGAGGATGAAGCGGGTCAGCTTGGTCGTGAGACGCCGTCGAGCTAGCCCAGCTGTCACCGGCTCCACAGGAGGAACCATGCCATGTTTGAATTCCGTCGAATCGGCATCACGCTCGCCCTGGCAGCGGGCATTCTGTTGTCGAATGCCGTCTTCGCCGATCACGATGATCAATCCGCAGCCATTGAAGCGGCAGTGCTGGATTACGTGATTGCTTTCTACGAAATGAGACCCGAGCTGATCGATCAGCGCGTCAGTCCAAGGCTTCAGAAAATGGGCTACATGCCCGCGCAGGACAGCGCTGGACTGACCGAGGGCTGGATGACTTTCGGTCAGCTCAGGGCCTTGGCGGCCACCTTGAATCAGAACGGTCTCTTTGATCCGGAAAGCTCACCGCGTGTGGTCACAGTACTCGACCACTCGGACATGATCGCAACGGTCAAGCTGGAAGCCGCCTGGGGAATCGATTACCTCCATTTGTCGCGCCACAGCGGCGACTGGATGATCATCAACGTGATCTGGGAAACGCCTTTTGAGTGAGCGCTCGGCCAGCCAGGCCACTCAGAGGTGTTGCTCAGCCGCAGCTGCCGGGCAGCTGTGACTCATCCAGATTCGGGCTCGCGCAGCGCCAGCGAATGATCATGCCGTCCTGCAGCACGGGGACCAGTTCGAGGATGGCGCCGTCACCCAGACCGGCTTCAGGCGAGAGTTCCAGAACCAGTCGCAGCAGGCGAGCGTCGTAGTCGATCCGCAATACCGGTCCTTGCTCGAAGGCCTGGCTGTAGCCGGCGGCCTCCTCAGCATTGGGCAGTCGGCCCTGTGAGGCATAGAACTCTGCGATCGCCAGCCTGGCCGGTGCAGCCGGTGTCATGACTTCAGTGGTCATCGCACGCTGCGAATAGTCCTGATAGGCAGGAAT
>JBCDLQ010000210.1:0-5176 GCA_039414335.1 Pseudomonadota bacterium
CCGCCAACCCCTCCGAACCTGATCGGGGGAGCGCTTGCTTCGTTCCTTCAGGTTTCCCCGACCTCCAATCAGCAATCGATGAGCCCAGTTGTGCAACGATTTTTATCGATCAGGCGGCCGTCATTGGGGATGCCAATGTGAATCGCTCTCTCGCTATTGTTGGTCGGCCAGGAGCAGGTTCCAAAATTTTCGGACAAGTTTCCGTTACCGGCGGCGGTTTAATGGTTGTTCTGACAGATTTGCATGTAGACACCAGCATTCCCGAATTGGCAGGTTGCTACGATCGCGCGTTGTTTGTAGGTGGAGGGGCCAACGTCCGCGCGGATGGTGTCAGAGTCAGTAATCGTGCCGGCTCGGGGAGTTGCGTTGTCGCCGATGTGTTGTTCGAAGATCGGTTTCAGCTGTGAGCCCCTCCGCTCGAGTCTTTTCTGCGCACAGTCTAGACCCCCATGCCAGCTATTGATAGCAAGGACCTCCGTCTGGCTTGAAGGCGCTCTGCCCTGCGGTTACTGCTCCTACTAACACTTGAATCTCAATGAGGAAGATCACGATGGATAGAGATCACCGAGTGAACACTGGCTTCCGAATCGTCTTCGTTTGGCTGGCGATGACCGTTGCTGCAAGTTCGTTGCAGGCGCAGAGTGAGGCCATGTATCTAGAGGGTAATCTGTTCCTTGATTCCAGCGCCGGGGCCATGCTGATTGGCTTTCCAAATAACGGAAATGGATGGCGGCTTTCGACGGCAGGTTCAGGACAAGATCTGCTGTTTCGGCATTCGTCGAG
The DNA here is from genome assembly GCA_039414335.1 of Pseudomonadota bacterium. Taxonomy (GTDB): domain Bacteria; phylum Pseudomonadota; class Gammaproteobacteria; order Xanthomonadales; family Wenzhouxiangellaceae; genus Wenzhouxiangella. Next base: position 784 of record JBCDLQ010000210.1, read on the forward strand.
TGGATCAACGTCGTTCGTCACTCGATTCCGATTTTCTGGTGACAACGGATACCTTGGGGTGGGCGGAACGCTAGACCCTAGCGCGCGCATGACGATTTACCAAGACGGACAGGCTGTCGGGCGTGGTCTGCGTTTCAATGACGGAACCGCCAATCAAGACTGGGATATGACTCATGGTTTTTCCCTTCGATTGCACTATGGTGGAAGCTTGAGGGGGTTTTTCAACGCAAACACCGGTGCCTATCAGCAGTCTTCTGATCTAAGCCTCAAGGAGGCAATTCGCCCCATGTCGACTGTGCTGTCACGAGTGTCTTTGCTTGAACCCTCGGTCTATCGAGTTCGCGGGGCAGAGGATGATCTGGACACCATTGGTTTCATCGCCCAGGACGTCATCCCAGTGTTCCCCGAATTGGTCGATTACTCTGAAGCCGACGATCTCTATGGTGTTAACTATGCCGGCTTTAGCGTAGTCGCCATTCGTGCGATTCAGGAGCTTCAGAGTGAACTGGGCGAACGAGATCGGAAGATCTCAGATCTTGAACAGCGTCTCGCCGCGATCGAAGCGTTGCTCCAGGAGTAGATCGTTCCCGGTTCGATTTAACCCGCATCCCATCTTAGCCGCTGTTACGCCTCCTTAGCTGAAGACCAGGAAAGTCTGGAAGCTCTTGGCTAGCAGACGTCCGTCGGGTGCCCAGATTTCAGCTGACGATGAGCCGTAGCCGTCTCGGAAGAAGTTGGCGTGGGCGCGGTAGCCGAGGAATTCCGAACCGGAGATGCCGTCCACGGGTTCGGCAAAGTGCAGCTGCCAGTTGACCGATGACATGGACACGGGCCGCTTGTAATAGGAACTGACCAAAGGCGGCCAGGCGTCGATCAGGGTGACCAGATGGGTGGTGTCCAGCTGGGCCGGAGGCTCATCGAAGCGCATCCAGCCACACAGCTCATCGCTACCCCGACCAGAGAAGGGAGCACCGCCTCCAGCAAAGCGGAAATCAATGTGCTGGGTAAAGACGGGGGCGACGGCGCCTTCGACTCGATGACAGTGCTCGTGGTCGGGCGGTATGAGTTCTGGCGCCTTGAAGTTGTCGATTTCGACGGGAGTCTCGCTGGCCAGGGCGCGCACAAAGTTGGCCTGTGCCGTCACTCGAACGGCCCCATCCTGCACGATCTGACCAGATTGAACGGCCACCGTGCGACCTGACGAGATCGGTTCGGACGAGAGCTCAAAGGGGTGCTCGGTCATCAGCGGCCGAACAAAGCCGATTTCCAGGTAGCGCAGTCGACGATCGTCCTCGTTCTGGCGAGACAAAGTGTCCGCCAGGAGCGCAGCCGACAGGCCTCCAAAGACCGTACGCCCCTGGGCCCAGGTGGCGGGCACGCTGACCGTGGATTCCGTGGCGGCTCGTTTGCGGATTTCGTCGTAGTTCATTGCTGCAGTCATCGGTGGCCCCGGGGCGGATTCTACAGGGGTTCTGTCTGTTTGCTGCTGACGAATGGCCTCTGGCTCAGTAATCTGATCACCGGGTTTTGTCATAGTTTCTGAATGCTTTGGAGGGCCTCGACAATTCCTGAATGCGATCGAACGGCACGTCTTCCCTGGACTTGGCCGTCGAACTCGATGAGGATCCCAAGGTCCATTCAAAACACGATGATGAGTGCTCGCGAATGAAGAGTCTTACAGGGTTTCAGTTCTGTATCTGGATGGTGTTAACCGCCGCTTTAGGTGCCTGCGCGAAGATTGAACCTCGTCAAGTTGATCGCATAGAGCAGCAAGCGTCGGCTGCCGGACCTGTTGCCTTCGCTTCGACCTGCAATCGTTGGGATGACTGGGACAAGCCCGCGCCGCCGTTTCGGATCTGGGGCAATAGCTACTTCGTGGGCACCTGCGGAATCACGTCGATTCTGATCACCAGCGAGCGGGGTCATCTGGTCATCGACAGTGGTACGGAGGCCGGCGCTGAAGTCGTAGCGGCCAATATTCAGGCCCTCGGCTTTTCGCTGAGCGATGTGCGCTACATCACGCACACGCAGGAGCACTTCGATCACGTCGGCGGCATGGCCCGACTGCAGGCGATGACGGGTGCGCGGATGATCGCCAGCGCGCTCGCTCGGCCCGTTTTTGAGACCGGATTCAGCCAGGCAGACGACCCACAGTTCGGTCTGCATGATCCCATCGAGCGGCTGGTCGTTGATCAGGTTATCAATCACGGGGAATCGATCGACGTTGGCGGACAGCTGATTCGGGCGAGGTTTACTCCTGGACACAGCCCGGGCGCGATCAGCTGGCGGTGGACCGCCTGTGAGTCGCAAGGCTGCAGGACCTTAGTGTTTTCCGATGGACTCAGCCCCGTGTCGGCACCGGACTACCGTTGGGCCGATCACCCGCAATACCTGGATGACTATCGGGCGTCGATCGATTGGTTGAAATCCGTAGAAGCCGACATCTGCCTGGCCGCGCATCCCTCCCAGACGAGGCTGATCGAACGCATCCTGAATGATGCCGTCGTTGATCAGACAGGCTGCCGCAGCGTGGCCGTCGCACTTCTGAACCGCCTCGACGGCGTCCTGGCCGCTCAGTCAGCTGACTGAGACCTGGCTTAAATGCCTGGCTCGGGGTCAGGACCCCGGGCGAGTCACGCTGATCTTGAAGTTGAAGCTGCGATCATCGACCGTGACCCTGAACGCATCGTCGTCGACTTGCCCAAAGGCGAATTCCGTGGCCAGCGTTTCACCGGCGACGTAGTCCTTGTGGGTTTCAATCGCTGAACGAAGGTCATCGTCACAGGTGAACGCGACGCTGATGCGATCGGCCACGTGGAGGTCGAGTTCCTTGCGCGCGCGCTGGACGCGGTTGACCACCTCGCGGGCAATGCCTTCGGCCGCCAGTTCGGGCGTGATCTCCAGATCCATGTCGATGCTGATAAAGCGGTTGGAGAGGGCTTCCGTCCCCACCTGGGCCTCACGCAGGACGTCGATGTCCTCCGTGTCGAAGACCTCGCCGTCGAGTTCGACGGAGCCGGTTTCGAGCAGGCGCTCGATCGCGTCCACGTCGAGCTGGGCGATCTGCTGCTGGAACTGCTTCATCTGCTTGCCCAGGCGCTTGCCGAGGCGCTTGAAGTTCGGCTTGGCGTAGAGCTTGATGAAGGCGGCTTCATCGGTGGAGTAGTCGATCTGCTTGACGTTGATCTCGGCGGAGATGTAGTTCTCGAGCCGGCGGATTTCAGTCAACAGGGCCTCGTCTCGATGGATCACCGTCAGGCGCGCCAGAGGCTGGCGCACGCCGATCTTCTGCTCTTCGCGCTTCTGGCGGCCGAGCAGGATCACCTGGGTCATACGATCGACGGCCGTTTCCAGCACCGGGTCTGCCAGGGTCTCGTCGGGCATCGGGTAGCTGCTCAGGTGCACTGATTCGGGTAGTGAGGTGTTTTCACTGCCACCCAGGGTGCGCAGGCGCCGATAAAGCGTCTCGGAGAGGAAGGGCGCGAAGGGCGCCATGGTCTGCGACAGTTCCAGCAAGCAGGTGTAGAGCGTCGAATAGGCGGCGAACTTGTTCGCGCTGTCTTGCTCACCCCAGAAGCGCGAGCGATTCAGGCGGATGTAGACGTTCGTCAGCTCTTCGATGAACTCGAACAGGCGCGGCACCACGTTGTAAAGGCGGTAGGCCTCCATCTCCCGGGCGACGGTGGTTTTCAGCGTCTGCAGGCGCGACAGGATCCAGCGGTCGAGGATGTTCTCGGCCTTCGTGAAGCCCGTGGCCGGCGACCAGTCGTCAATCTCGGCGTAGGTCACCAGGAAATTGAAGGCGTTGTACCAGGGCAGCAGGGCGCGGCGCGTCATGTCGCGCACGCCCGAGTCGGCGAAGCGTTGCTCTTCGGCCTTCACCAGGCCAGAGTTGATCAGGTACAGGCGCAGTGCATCAGCGCCGTACTCGTCCATGATCAGGTCGGGCGCAGTGAAGTTCTGCTTTGACTTCGACATCTTCGCGCCGTCTTCGGCCAGTACCAGGCCGTTGACGATGACGTTGCGGAACGCCGGCTGATTGAACAGCGCCGTGCCCAGTACCACCAGCGAGTAGAACCAGCCGCGGGTCTGATCCAGCCCCTCGGCAATGAACTCGGCCGGGAAGCCCGCGTTGAACACGTCCTGATTCTCGAAGGGGTAGTGCAGCTGTGCATAAGGCATGGAGCCGGACTCGAACCAGCAGTCGAGTACTTCGGGCACGCGGTGATAGGTGCCGGGCTCGCCATCGATGGTGAAGTCGAGCGGGTCGACGTGCTCGCGGTGCAGGTCATCGACGCGTACGCCGCTGAGCTCTTCGAGCTCGTCGACAGAGCCGATGCAGTGGACCTTGCCCGTCTCGTCGTTGACCCAGAGCGGCAGGGGCGTGCCCCAG
>JBCDLQ010000211.1:0-5168 GCA_039414335.1 Pseudomonadota bacterium
AAACCGCGCATGGCGGGTTTCGTCGCGCCCAGTCGGGCTTCCGTCGCATCCCCTGATGACTTGACCGGATCAGTGACAGGCTGATCCGGTCGAAATTTACATCAGGACCTAAGACCATGAACAAACATAAACTCCTGCTGGCTGGATTCCTGATGGGCACCTTCGGGGTGGCCCAGGCCAGCGACTCACTTCAGTCCACGGTCGATCAGCGAATAGCCGGTGACCGTTCGGGCGTCTGCCTGGTCGCCAGCACGGTGGCTGAGACCATCGAGCACGCCGGCACCTGCGCGAACCCGGACAGGAACCGCGCGCTGGATGCGGATTCCCGCTTCGAGATCGGATCCATTTCCAAAGCGCTGCAGGGGCTGCTGGTCGCCTCGCTGGTCGAATCCGGCGAGATCGATCTGAACAAACCCCTGCGAGACGTTCTGCCGTCGAGTGTGGCCGTACCGGGCGATGAGAACGACCCGATCCGTCTCGTGCACCTGCTGACGCATAGCTCCGGGCTGCCCCGCCTGCCCGTTGGCTTCGTGCCCAGCGATATAAGCAACCCCTACGCCGATCTGGATGCCACTCAGCTGCTGGATCTCTTGGACGGTGCCGAGGTCAGCGCTGCGCCGGGAACGGCCTTTGCCTACTCCAATTTCGGCCCGATGCTTCTGTCCTATGCGCTGGTTGTCGAAACGGGAGAGCCCCTGCATACCCTGTTCCGCAGCCGCGTCTTCGAGCCCCTGGGCATGGATGACACGTCTCTGGGTGGCGCGGTCATCCAGGGTCATGATGCGGCGGGTCAGCCCGTCAGCCATTGGGACTTTGCCTATAACCTGGGCGGCGTTGGGGCCATTCGTTCAACGCCGGCGGACATGGCCCGGTGGCTGCAGGCCGTGATCGAGCCCGAGTCCACACCAATGGCCGATGCGCTCAAGCGATCTCAGGAAGAACTGATCAATGCGGGTGGCCAGCGCGTGGGATACGGCTGGCTGCACATCCCCCTCTCCGACCGATTCATCCTGGTTCACGATGGCGGCACGGGAGGCTTCTCCAGCTTTGCGGCGATCGATCTCCAGCAGGCCAAGGCTTCACTGGTGCTGATGGATACGAGCATGTTGCTTCAGAACAGCCTGGCAGATCTGGCCGTTCACTTAATCGAACCGAGCTCGCCCCTGCGCTCACCGCAGGTGCCGCAGGTGGCGGCAGCCGGCGAAGTGCTGTCAGACTACGTCGGACGCTTTGCCTTGTTCCAGGGCGAGGAGCAGTTCATGGGCGACTTCGTGATCGAGTTCAGCGAAGACCGCGGCGAGCTGCTGCTGCAGGCTACGGTCAATGGCCAGACCCAGCCACAGATTCCCCTGGCATCCGAAGGTGAAGGCCGCTTCACGATCAATGATCTGGGCCTGGCGGTGGAGTTCGTCCGTGATGATGATGGATCGGTCAATGGGCTGGACTTCCAGCAGGGCCCCTTGAATCTCCGCGGCGAACGGCTTTGATCGTTCGCCCTGCGAATTGATAAGGCACGACCAGCAATGGCGACTCCTGAAATTCGACTGACCCAACACCTGCCGGCCGAAGTCGTGGCCGGCAACCCGGGCTGGTGGCTGTCCTACAAGCGCTACCCCGTGTTCTCCTGGCCCTGGGTCTGGCGCCGAGGCCTGCTGTTTTCCCTGTTCGTGGTCGCCTGGGCGGCCCTGTCTGGCATCAGCCACTACGCCGATGGGGGGACCACGCCTGAGTCACTGGCGATGGCGGGCTGGATGGTTTTTGGCTTCGGCACCATCATCAATGCCGGTCCCTTGTTGGCCTGCCTTGTACGTCATCGGAACTGGTCCATGCAGCGGGAACACTGGGGCGTGATGGTTGCCATGTTCCTGGGCCTGGTGTTGGCTTACAACGCGGACATGGTCGGATCGGCACGCTTGATGGCGATCTCCGGTGAGAGCTTCGAGCGAGGCGTTTCTGGCATGGCGCTGGTCATCAATTGGCTTGTGCTGATCGTCATCTATTTGCTGTTGGGCGGCGGTCTGGCCCTGCGCGCCTACTTCAGCGAAGGGCGGCGACTGGCGGACTTTCAACAGCGCGAGGCTATGGCTGGTCTGGAAGCCGAGAAGCTTGCTTCTGACCAGCAGCTGGCGCTACTGCAGGCGCAGATCGAACCGCACTTTCTGTTTAACACGCTTGCGACGATTCGGTCCGAGGTTCGTCGATCGCCCGATCAGGCCGAGGAGACTTTGGACGCACTGTGTGACTATTTGCGCTCGACGATTCCCCGCTTGCGCGACGATGAGGCGGGCAGCCTGTCGACGTTGGGCGAACAGTTCGACATCTGCCGACACTATCTGAAAGTCATGCAGGGCCGGATGCGAGAACGATTGACCTATGAGATCGCGCTGGATCCCGATCTGGCGTCCCACCCCTTCCCTCCGTTCTTGCTCCTGTCGCTGGTTGAGAACGCCATTCGTCATGGCATCGAGCCCAAGGCCGAAGGCGGCGAGATCAAATTCGAGTCGACGCGGGACGGCGGTTTGCTTTGCGTGCGCGTCGTCGACTCGGGCGTGGGCCTGGGGGCAGCGGTCGGCCACGGTGTGGGTCTGAGCAATATCCGGCATCAGTTGAAGCTGCGTTATGGTGATGCGGGTCGTCTGTCCTTGGCGTCATCACCGGAAGGCGGTGTGGAGGCCACAATCCGTTTGCCCTGGGAGGGTCCTCAATGAGCGCTGCGTCGGTCAAAGTCCTCGTCGCAGAAGACGAACCGGCCCAGCGTCAGCAGCTGATCCAGCTGCTCGCCTCGCTATGGTCGGAAGCCGAGATCGTGGCCGAATGCAGCAACGGCGATCAGGCACTCGATGCCTTCGAGATCCATCGTCCTGACGTCCTGTTTCTCGATATCCGCATGCCGGGTCGCAGCGGCCTGGAGGTGGCCCGCGCGGCCAGCGGTCAGGCGCACGTGGTGCTCACTACCGCCTACGAGCAGTACGCGATTCGCGCCTTCGAGGCCGGCGCCCTGGACTACGTGCTCAAGCCGGTGACCGCCGATCGTCTGGCTGCGACCATTCAACGACTGCGCCATCGCCTGGCCAGCGCCCCGCCGGATATCGAGTCCCTGCTCGGCGCGCTGGATCAGCGCCTGCAGTCTGCACAGGTAGAGCGCCTGAAGTGGATCAGTGCAACCCAGGGCGACACGGTGAAGCTGCTGGCCATCGACGATGTCTTGTTCTTCCGGGCCAGCGAAAAGTACGTGCGCGTGGTCACTCGCGATGATGAAGCGTTGGTGCGCATGAGTTTGAAGGAGCTGGAAGATCGGCTCGACCCCGAGCAGTTTTGGCGCATCCATCGTGCCGCGCTCGTCTGCGCCAGCGCTGTCGAGCGCTTGCAGAAGGATGAGCTTGGACGTTGGCAGGCTCACCTGCGAGAACATGAAGAAGCGCTGCCGGTCAGCGATGCGGCTCGCTTGCGATTTCGGGGAATGTAGGGCTGAAGGAAGTCTTGAGGGCTTCTGTCTTCGTGCTGTCGTACTCTAGCTAAGACCTAAAACTTGGGTGTATGAAATGATTGATCGATGGTCTCTCTGGAATCGCGTTCATTTGTCACGACTGGCCCTCATGGTGGTGATGCTGTTTTCATTTTCTGCACAGGCTCAGATCAGCTGCCCCAGCGATTTTTCGGGCATGGGGCGAGGTTTCTTCTATGCGCCGACAACCAATAATCAGTGCCGATTGGGGCTGGGCGATGGTTTTTCTGTTGCCATGAATAATCCCCAGTGGGGTGGCGGCGTGCACTGCGGTGAATGCCTGGAATTGACCGGCCCCTTGGGCAGCACCATCGTCCGCGTCATTGATCTCTGTCCCGAGTGCGTTGAAGGTGAGCTCAATATTTCCGTTCAGGCATTCGCCGCGATCGCCGATCCGATGCCGGGCTTTGCCAATATCAGCTGGGAGCGGGTCGACTGCCCGGTGAGCGGGGCGATCAACTACGAATTTAATGCTGGCTCCAGTCCATTCTTCTTTCAGGTCAAGGCTGACAATCACCGCTACGGCATCACGGATATGGAAGTGCTGATCGATGGAGAGTTTGAGCCTTTGGCCCGCATCAACAGCAGCTTTTTCCAGTATCCCGGTTCCGATCCCGTCAACAGTGTCACCTTGCGCCTACGAGCGACTACCAATCAATGGATCGAAGCTGTACTGGGTTCTCCCTCCCAATCGGGACCGATTGCCGGTCAGTCGCAGTTCAGTAGCTGTATTGATCCGGTCTATGAAGACCGCTTCGAGTAGGCAATCAGGAGTCCTGATAGGTCAGATAGAGGCAGTTTTCTAAGGGCAGTTGCTCAGGATAGTCGGCCTCGCCAAAGCCGAAGCGGCGATAAGCACGAAGAGCGCTCTCATGGTTTGCCAAGACAAAGAGCGATGCTTCGGCGACGTCGAGTACGGTCCGCCCTTCGTCAATCAACGCCCCCATCAGCGTTGCTGCAACGCCTTGACCTCGGTGTTCGGGTGAGACCGCTAGTCGCCCGAGGTGGCAGCGGTCCAAGCGCCCGTAGTACTGGCCGAAGGCGAGCAGCTCTTGCTGCTCACTCAGCAATACTCTGGAGGCGAGACTTTTCACCGTCAGGTCGGCCTTGAAGGACTGTTCGTCAAAAGGGAAGCGAAAGTTGGGGCCCGCCCATTGGCGTAGTTCAGTCTCGTCCCGAAACCAGCGCAGCGTGGTCATAAAACTGTCATCTGTGACAATCTTCATCATTGCAACTTTCAGGGCTAAATACATCGTTGTCCAAAAAAGTCATTTTGGCGATGTTCCTATTCGACGCTATCAAGAACACAAGCGCTCTTCGTCAGATTTTTTGGCGAACAGTGTGAACTTAATCGCATAAAGCCTATTGTGATTATAAATTCGAACATATATGGCCTGAATTTTGCATTGAAATGCACTGAACTGAATCCCCATCAGCAATAAAGTAAAAAACCATAAAAGGATCATCACGTTGATTAGAAGAATCACAATCGTCATCTTCCTAAGCTTCTTTTCCGTCCCGCTATGGGCACAAACACAGTCCCTGCTCAAGGAACTGAACCCCGCAGCTCCGACCGCTTTCGATGCAGGAGAAACGGTGGTTTATCGCATCACTGCATCCTGCAATAACCTGACGGGGGGCTGCGGCAATCTCGATATCTCGG
>JBCDLQ010000212.1:0-5168 GCA_039414335.1 Pseudomonadota bacterium
ATCTCGAAGTCGTCGAACGCGTTCCGATAGCCAGGTGGCGTAGCCCAGCAAGAGCAGGGCGACGAGGACGAACACACCCAGCGTGATACCCAGCAGTCGCAGTACGGCGCGATTGCTGTCGAGCAGCAGCTGATCGGCTTCTCGTTCCAGTAACAAGACTCCGAGCAGCTGTTCATCGCGGACGATTGGCACCTGCGCGTTCAGACGCACGCCAGGCCGGGTGGCGCTGGTGCTCCACCGGTGGTGGCTGCGATGGCTGTTGGCAGTCTGTTCGTCCAGTCGGATTGTCCCCGCGTCGAGTTCAGGTCCGATGCGGATCTCATCACCGGCCAGTCCTTCGAAGAGCACCGTGTCGATCCAGCCGGGCTCGCTTCGATTGATCTGAGCGCTGCCTGCTGCACGTTCGGCGTGACCGATCACCCACAGCGAAGGTAAGGCAACCCACGCTCGAGTCTGATCCGGGAGCACGGCAGCCAGCGTGCGGGAGATCGGGCCTGAGGGACGGATCAAGGCCAGATCGGATGCTGACTCGTGCTGACGAATCCGGCGCTCTCCATCGGCAGAGTAGGCATCCTTCAGTGTCCAACTCACGGAATTGATCACCGCCGGATCAAGGAGCTGCAGCTCCACGGTCCAACCGCGGGCTCGAGGTTGCCAGTAGGCCTGCACGCGCGGCCAGCCTTCTGCGTTGCGCCCTCGAGTCTCTATGAAACCGGGTGCCAGGGGCGCCAGTTCAACCTCGGCACGGGTGCCGTCATCACGGCTGAATGCCAGAAGCAACTGATCCCCATCCCCTTGGCCGGGTCGGCTGTAGATCTGTTCGTTGCTGTCGACTTCGAGCAGCAGATGGAGAGTCTGACGGCTCTCTGCGATGTAGACCTGAACGGGGCCCTCGACGTCGCGCGACTGGGCGCTGAGAAAACCGTTCCAGTCGTCGGCATAGCCATCGAGAAAGGGCGCGGTCACGGGGCGGTGTACATGAATACCAGCGCCAGGGATCACCGGCCAGTTCAATTCACCGTCCTCGGCTAGCTGTCGGGCCACGGTGCCGGCCGATGAGATCAGGGATTCCGCATGCCCCGCGCGCAGGGTTTGTTCGACCTGTCGAGCAAACTGCCAGCCGCTCAAGGGAAGGGCCAGAACGACCAGGCCGATCAACAGCAACTGAGCACGCAGCTTCATGATGAGTGGCTTCAGCGAGCCTGCCAGCGGTAGCCCGCGCCATGGACGGTCTTCAGCGCGTCGAAGTCGGCGTCGTGAGCCTGGAATTTCCGGCGGATTCTTTTGACATGGGAGGTGATCGTGGTCTCGTCCACAACGAGGCTGGCTGCGTCCATCAGCTGGGTTCGGGTCTTGACGTGGCCAGGGTGTCGGGCGAGTGCATGGACCATCCAGAATTCCGTGACCGTCAATGCGATCAGTTGATCGTCCCAGCGTGCGCTCAAGGCATCAGAATCCAACAGCAATGAACCGGCTTGCAGCGCACGGCTTGTCGGCGTGGATTGCTGCAGCGCATCCAGACGTCGGAACAGGGCAATGATGCGGGCCAGCAGGTGGTCGGTGCTGATGTCCTTGGTCAGGTAGTCATCCGCGCCCAGGCGCAGACCCGAGACCGCATCTAGATCACTGTCGCGCGCGGTCAGAAATATGATAGGCAGCTCCGCCGAACGCGTGCGCAGCCAGCGACACAGCTCGAAGCCGCCTTCCGGCTCGTCGCCCAGGCCGATGTCGATGACGACCAGGTCCGGTAACTCCGCTTCGAACTGCGATTGCGCTCGCAGGCGATCCGGGAGGCCAATCGTCTCGAAGCCATAGCGCGCGAGCGCCTCGCGATAGTTATCGCGAATCATGGGCTCGTCTTCGACAATCGCAATCGTTCGAGTGCTCATCGGTTCATTGTCAGACTTCTGCAGGACTGCGACAAGCCATAGGCAGGGGATTGCCTCTCAAGAGCGCTCTCGCAAAGGCGCAAGGGTCGCTAAGAAGTGACTCCAGATTTGTCGAGGCGTTCAATTGTGCTGCGATTTGGGTAGCAACTTCTCCCGTTGCGTCCTTTGCGCCTTTGCGAGAGGCTTTTAGAGGGTTGCCACATTTTTGCCACATTTGATCAGGGAATTGCCATGGTCCGGCCTCGCTGAGGTCAGCACTGTGCGTTGAACTGTCTCCATCGTTCAAACCCACAGCTGGAGACCTCGAATGTCCCTGTTCCGCCTGATCCTGGTTTTACTGATGTTGCTCTTCGGCATGCGTGCCGCCTCCGCTCAGGATGTTGATCCTGATCTGGCGATGCTGTGGCTGACCCATGGCCAGGAGGCGACCTCGACCATGGCGATGGTGACCGATATCGATATAGAGGTCACCGGAATGCTCGCCTATACGGTGATTCGTCAGCAGTTTCTCAACGACAGTGCCGATTGGGCTGAAGGACGCTATGTGTTTCCGCTGCCTGATGATGTGGCCGTCGAGAGCCTTCGTGTCGTCGTCGGCAACCGCATGATCGAAGGCGAGATCCAGGAGCGCCAGCAGGCCCGCATCACCTACGAGACTGCCCGTGCAGAGGGTCGAGTGGCCAGCCTGTTCGAACAGGAGCGAGCCAATCTGTTCTCGACCAGCATCGCCAACATCGCGCCCGGTGAGGTGCTGGAAGTGCAGATCGGTTTTCGCCAGCGCATCGAGTACACGCACGGCGAGTTTAGACTGCGCCTTCCGATGAGCATCGCGCCGCCCTATGTTCCCGGCGAAGCTACACCGGCAGAGGCCGGCTCACCGCAGGATGGCGGTGGCTGGGCCGAGAACACCACGCGCGTTCCCAATGCGTCTCGCATCACGCCGGCGCTGGTGGGTTCGCTGCAGTCCACCAACCCGGTGGCATTGCGAGTGGAGCTCAATGCGGGCATGCCGCTGGCCATGCTCGAGTCCAGTCATCACCTGATCGACAAGCACTACAGTCGCGGCAGCTGGCAGGTGACCCTGGACGGGCCGAACGCCAATCCGCACAAGGATTTTGAGTTGGTCTGGCAGCCGGCAGCGCACGAACACGTGGAATCGGCGGTCTTCATGCAGCGCTTGGGTGACCAGGACCATGCGCTGCTGATGCTGACCCCACCGGAGCAGTTCTCCGCGCTGCAGACTCGTCGCGAAGTCACGCTGATCATCGATACCTCGGGCTCGATGGAAGGCGATTCGATCGAGCAGGCCCGTCAGGCCCTCCAGTTTGCGCTCGACACGCTGGATCCGGGTGATCGCTTTAATCTGATCGAGTTCAACAACGCTGCCTTTTCTCTATTCCCCGGTTCCGTGACGGCCAGCAGCGCCAATTTGCGCGAGGCGCGCGAGTTCATCAGCCGCCTGAAGGCCGACGGCGGAACGGAAATGCTCCAGCCGCTGAATATCGCCATGCAGCAAGCGGTGACCGGAGGATTTCTGCCGCAGATCGTTTTCGTAACGGACGGGCAGGTGGGCAATACGCAGGAGATTACCGATCGGGTTCGCGAGAAGATCGGTGACGCGCGCTTGTTTACCGTTGGCATCGGGCACGGTGTGAATTCACAGTTCCTGTCGGACCTGGCTCGCTTTGGTCGGGGTAGTGCGGTGCTGATTGCCGACCTGTGGCAGGTGCAGCTGCGCATGAGCGAGCTCGTCGCCCAACTGACCAGCCCCGTGCTGCACGACATCGAATTGCACTGGCCATCGGACGTCGAGTTTCTGCCCGGTCGCATGCCCGATCTCTACACCGGTCAACCGCTGTTGGTAGCTGCCCGAGCCGACGCACTTCGCGGTGATCTCCTGATCACCGGCTTGAGCGACGGCCAACCCTGGCAGCATGTCATTCCCCTGGAGACCTTTCAGACCGCACCGGGTGTCGCAGCCTACTGGGGACGTCAGGCGATCCAGCGCGAACTCGATCGAAGTGGTCATGAGCTGGCGGTTGAAGATGCCCGCCAACGGGTGATTGATCTGGCCCTGGAATATCAATTGCTCAGTCCCTACACCAGCCTGGTGGCCGTGGACAAAACGCCAGAAAGATCTCGGGAAGCAGCACTGCGTCGTGCTGATGTTCCCGGATTCCTGGCCGATAACGGCCAAGGCATGGGGCCGATGATGGCGCGGGCCTTGCCGGCGACGGACAGTGGCACAGTTTCCAAGCTGCTGCGAGGACTGTTGGTGCTCGCGTTGGTGGTGCTGATGCTGCTGCACCCCTTCGTGAGCCGCGATACGGAATCGGAGCCGTGGCTGTGATCCGGCCTCTCGTGATCTGTTCTCTGCTGGCGGTGGGTATCTGGCAGATTGCCGATGCCACCACCATTCAGGCGAAGGCCCGGCTGGGCCAGCTGTTGATGGAGCGCGCCTGGGATCGCAGCCGCGAGCGCGATGAGCCGGTTCAGCCCTGGCCCGGATCGGTCAGCCATCCGATTGCCCGACTGCAGGTGCCGGAGCTGGAGGTCGACCATCTCGTCCTCGATGGTGCCGACACACCCGTGCTGGCCTGGGGTCCCGGCATGGAAATCGGGCCCAACGGTCATCGCCTGATCGCCGCTCACCGTGATACGCATTTTCGATTCCTCGAAGATCTGAAGCTGGGTGCGGAAGTCCGGCTGGAACTGGCCAGCGGCGCGGTCGAGAACTGGCGCGTGGTGAATCAGCAGATCGTTGATGCACGCCGGATCGGCCTGGACCTGGCGGCGTCAGGTCATCAGATGACCTGGGTGACCTGCTGGCCTTTCGATGCGCTGCAGGCCGGCGGTCCGATGCGACTCCTGGTCACCCTGGATCGAACCATCGAACCCCCAACCCTGCCAGCCCAGCTGGCAGCCATTGATCCTATTGGAGTTCAGCCATGACTATCTTGATGTTGCAGGAGTTGAATGAGGCGCAGAAAGGCGCGCTCGAAGCGCAATCGGAAGAAGAGCCAGTAAGCGAGAAGAAAGACAATCCCTGGGAACCGGAACGCCGTCCCAGTCAGCCTGCGGTCCGGCCCTGGTGGCAGCGCCACGTGCCGGGTGAGGAAGAAGCGGTGAGGGAGGGGGTGGAGTTGCTGTGGGGTCGAGGCTGCGTGAGGCGTTCGAACCCCTAGCCCTGTCGCAACCCTCACTGACAGCCTGTCATCATCCGTCGCTGTATCGAAAGCTATGGAACGGGTGACGTATGAACCGTTGGATTACGCTCTG
>JBCDLQ010000213.1:0-5161 GCA_039414335.1 Pseudomonadota bacterium
GTTCTTCAGGGAGAGGAAACGGAGGCGATCGAACTTCGTTTTCGGCGAAATCCGGAATGTCGAAAAAGCTGCACCAGCCCTCGGCGCAAGGACCGATAAATCGAACATGAATCCTGCCATCTGAATCTTCAGTCGAGATCCAGCCCTGAGCCGGTGTCGACATCAGACCGTTGGCCATGGCCAGATCCGTGGCGCCCCAGGCCGCGCGATCGTGTCGATAGATGGCGTAGCCCAGTCTCTCTGTTTCCGAAAGGGCAGCCAGGTCATCAGGAGGAGGAAATGGATCGTTCAACTCGCGAACGTTGATGTTGGAGGTCGTAGTTGGCGGTGTCGCACAAGCGGTCAAGCCAACAAGAACGGCAATCGAAAGCGTGAGGATCATCCGCGCCTTGGAAGGCATGGGAATATCGGTGAAGGTCATTTGATGTCCCTAGATCAAATCAACAGTTGACTACTGCATGAGTAGTCTAACTTGACTGGAATCTCAGGGCCGGGTCTGACCGGATCCGAGAACCCGGTACTGAAACGTGGTCAGCTGCTCCACGCCCACGGGGCCTCGCGCATGCAGTCGGCCCGTGGCGATTCCGATTTCGGCGCCAAAACCGAATTCGCCACCGTCGGCGTACTGGGTCGATGCGTTGTGGACGGCGATGGCGCTTTCGAGCCGATTCAGAAACCCAGTGGCCGCTTCCATATCATTGGCCAGGATGCCGTCCGTGTGACCTGAGCCGTGACGTTGAATGTGGTCCAGCGCCTGGTCGCTGTCGTCGACGATCCGGACCGACAGGATGGGGGCCAGGTATTCCGTGTCCCAGTCCTCAGGCTGCACCGTTTTGATTGCCGGGTTGAGTTGGCAGGTGGCGTTATCGCCGCGTAGCTCGCAATCCTGTTCGATGAGCGCGGTCATCAGGGCTGGTGCGTGTTCGATCCAGGCCCGATCAATCAGGAGCGTTTCCAGCGCGCCGCAAATGCCCGGCCGGCGGAGCTTCGCGTTGATCACCACCTCTCGGGCCATCTGGGCATCGGCGCTGGGGTGGATGTAGAGGTGGTTGTTGCCGTCCAGGTGCGCCAGCACGGGTACTCGGGCTTCCGTTTGTACGCGCTTGACCAGGTTTTTGCCGCCCCGGGGAACGACCAGGTCCAGCGAGTCGTGGGCGCGGAGCAGGGCACCGACGGCTTCACGATCCTGGGTGGGCAGGAACTGGGCGCTGTTGGCATCCAGGCCCGCTTGAGCCAGTCCGTCGCTGAGTGCTTCGTGCAGGGCGCGATTGGAATTGACCGCTTCACTGCCCCCTCGAAGGATCACCGCATTACCGGATTTGATGCATAGGCCGGCCGCATCGACCGTTACATTGGGTCGGCTCTCATAAATCACACCGATCACGCCAATCGGAACGGCGACGCGTTGAATACGCAGGCCGTTGGGGCGCGTCCAGTCCGCCAGGGTGCGTTCCAGCGGGTCAGGCAATTCAGCTATGGCCTCCAGACCTTCGGCGATGGCGTCGATTCGGTCCGGGTCGAGACGCAGTCGATCGATCATGGCCGGACTGAGTCCGCGCTGCTCGGCGCTGGACAGATCCGCCTGATTCGCGTTGAGGATTTCAGTCTGCCGTTCTCGAATGACCGCAGCCGCTGCCCTCAATCCATCGTTGCGTTGAGCCTCTGAGCTGTGGGCGAGCAAACGCGCGGCCTGTCTGGCACGCTGCCCCAGTTCTCGAATCAATTGATCGTGTTCGTTCATGTTTCGGTTCGCACCTTGCAGGTGTGAGTCACCCGGTCGTGATTCAAAGGAATCGATCGGCGGCGACCGCCAGCCAGACCAGGAAGGCCAGGGTCATCAGGGTCAGTACGAGCGCCGATCCCGCGTCCTTGGCCTTGCCGGAGAGCTGATGGAACTCCGGGCCAATGCGGTCGATTGATGCCTCGATCGCCGAATTCACCAGTTCGCCGGCAATTACCAGTATCCAGACACCCAACAGCAGCGCGAAGAGGGTCCAGGATTGGGCCAGCCACCAGGCCGGTGCGATCAGCAGCAACAGGACCACGACTTCGGAACGGAAGGCAGCCTCGTCGCGCCAGACCGCGCGGAAGCCTTTCATGGAATTGCCCGTCGCGAACAGCCAGCGCTTCAGTTCATTGCTGGGCGCCCCCGGCTTGAAAGGACGATGCTCGTCAGGCTCGGCCGCTGGTGGCTGTTGTTGCTTCGAGCTGGACATCAGGCCGCCTTGTCGTGGACCCCATAGGCGTCCAGCAGCGGGTCCAGGGCGGCTTCCTGTCCGCGAAAGGCTTTCCAGGATTCAGCCATGGGTCGGCTGGCTCCGACTTCGAGGATTTCGCGCGCCAGCTTCTGGCCGCTGGTCCGATCGAACACGCCGGTCGAGCGGAAGACTTCAAAGGCGTCGCGGGCCAGACGCTCGGCCCAGAGGTAGCTGTAGTAGCCCGCTGAATATCCGCCGTTGAACAGGTGCGAGAAGCTCATGATGTAGCGGTTTTCTTCAATCATCGGGACCACGGCGACGGCCTCATTGACCGATCGCATGACCGCCAGTACAACATTGCTGGAACCGCTGTGCAGGCGCAGGTCCGTCAGGGCGAATTCGATCTGTCGCAGAAGGGCCATGGCGCCGTGGAACTGGCGATCGGCGAGCAGCCCGTCCAGCAAGTCCGTGGGCAGTGTTTCCTTCGTCTCGATGTGGCGCGCATAGCGGTTCAGTGCTTCTGCATCCCAGGCCCAGCTTTCCAGAAGCTGGCTGGGCAGCTCGACCGCATCCCATTCCACGCCGCTGATGCCGCCGACACCGGGCCGGTTGATGCGCGTCAGCAGGTGGTGCAGGCAGTGGCCGAACTCGTGGAACAGGGTGACCAGGTCATCGTGGGTCAGCAGGCTGGGCTGGCCATCGGACGGTGGAGCAAAGTTGCAGGTCAGGAAGGCGATCGGTTGCTGGTTCTGACCGGCCAGCTGGAGCTTGGAGCGGCAGATGCCCATCCAGGCACCGCCTTGCTTGCGCTCGCGAGCGTAGAGATCCAGATACAGGCCAGCTGTTTGCTCGCCCGCCGCGTTCAGGACCCGATAGAAGTGCACGTCCTCGTGCCAGGTCTCGACCGCGTCGTCGACCTCGAAGCGCAGACCAAACAATTCGCCGGCGACTTCGAAGAGGCCATCGAAGCAGTGCTGCAGCTCGAACCAGGGCTTGAGCTTCTCCTGGTTGATGCCCAGCTGCTGCTCACGCAGCTTCTCGGCGTAGTAGCCGACGTCCCAGGCCGCAAGAGGCAGTTCTGCGCCCAAACCTTTCGCAAATTCGCTTAACTCCGTGAACTGCTGCTCTGCAAGGGGGCGGGCCCGTTCGGCCAGTTCGGTAAGGAAACCTTCGATCTGCTCCGAGCTGTCGGCCATCCGCGTCGATAGACGCATGGCCGTGTAGTGTTCAAACTCCAGCAGCGCCGCTTGTTCCGCGCGTAAGGCCATCATTTCATCGACGAGCGCGCTGTTGTCGAACTGGCTCGCCTGCGGCCCCTGGTCGGAGGCGCGGGTGGCGTAGGCGCGATGAAAGCGTTCGCGCAGTTTGCGGTCGTCGGCGTAGGTGATGATGGCGCGATAGACCGGGAAGGACAGGTTGGCGGACCATCCCTTCTCGTCTGATAGCGAGGCCAGATTGGCCAACAGGGCCAGGTCGCTATCCGGCAATCCCTTCAAGGCATCGGCCGAATCGAAATTCTCCCGATAGGCTTCCGTGGCGTCCATGACTTGATTGCCGAACTGGTTGGACAGCTCGGACAGGCGCACGTTGATATCCGCGAATCGCTGGCGCGGTTCATCGGGGAGCGCCACACCGGCCAGCCGAAAGCTGCGCAGTTCATGGTCGATGGTGGATCTGAGCTCATCGGCCTGAGCCTCGAAATCATCTCGATCAGCGAGCTGTCGATAAGCCTGATACAGCGCCCGATTCTGGCCGCGTTCATTGGAGAAGCGGGTCAGGGGCTCCAGGCAGCTTGAATAGGCAGCTCGCCATTCGTCCGTGGCATTGACGCTGTGCAGGTGCGAGATGCTCGACCAGGCGTTCGACAGGGCGTCATCGGCCAGCGTTTCGGCGTCGACCACGGTCTCGTAGCTGACGGCTTCCGGGCGGGCCTTGATCATCTGCTCGATACGGGCGATCAGTTCGCGGTATTCGGCAAGACGTTGTTCAACGGCAGGCAGGGCATGCTCGGCCCGAATGGTCTGGAAGCGGGGCAGGCCTAGGGCCAGCAGCGGGTTGCTCAGGTGTTGATTTGATTCGGTCACGATTGGTCTTGCTCAGTTGGTGGCGCGCGCGGCCTGGACGCGTTCGGGCTCGTCGGCCAGCTCATTCAGCAGGTCGTCGATCTTGGAAAAGGCGACTTCCAGGTCCTCGGCCTCGGGCAGCAGAGTGATTCGGAAGAAATTGCGTTCGGGAATGTTGAAGCTCGAACCGGGCACGATCAGCATGTGCTTGTGCTCCAGCAGCTCGGCGGCGAACTTGTGGTCATCGAAGTCCGGGAAGGCCTCGCGTTTGACGCTGGGGAAGGCGTACATCGCGCCTTCGGGTACCACCAGGTCCAGAAAACGACTGGATTCGACCGCACCAATCACGGCGCGGCGCGACTCGTACAAGCGCCCGCCGGGAGCGACCAGATCGGCAATCGACTGATAGCCGCCCAGCGCAGTCTGCACCGCCCATTGCCCTGGGACATTCGCCGACAGGCGAAGGGCAGAGAGTTTTTCGACCGCCAGCCGATATTCCTCGGCCCGTTCCAGCTGGCCGGTGAAGACCGCCCAACCCACGCGCCAGCCGCAGGCCCGGTAGACCTTGGACAAGCCGCCGAAGGTGATACACAAGGTGTCTTCGGCCAGCGGTGCCATGGGAATGAAGCGCGCGTCATCGAAGGTGATGGCGTCGTAGATCTCGTCCGAAAACAGAACCAGATTGTGTTCGGCGGCCAGATCGGCCAGCGCCTGCAGGACCGATTCCGGATAGACGGCCCCCGTGGGATTGTTCGGATTGATCACCACCAGGGCACGCGTGCGCGGTGTGATCTGGGCACGGAGGGCTTCGACATCGGGAATGAAACCGTTCTCCGCCTGGCAGCGGTAGTGCACGGCCTTACCACCATTCAGGACCACCGCAGCAGTCCACAGTGGGTA
>JBCDLQ010000214.1:0-5144 GCA_039414335.1 Pseudomonadota bacterium
CTTCAATATTTCGGGCATGAGCTATGGCGCGCTGTCGAAACCCGCGATTCGCGCCTTGTCTGCCGGTGCCGCCAAGGCGGGCATCTGGCTGAACACGGGCGAGGGCGGATTAAGCGACTGGCACCTGGAGGGCGGTTGCGACCTGGTCTTCCAGATCGGCACGGCCAAGTTCGGCGTTCGAGATGCGGACGGCAACCTGTCCAACGACGCGCTGGCCGAGGTGGCAGCCAACCAGAACGTCCGCATGTTCGAGCTCAAGCTGGCGCAGGGTGCCAAGCCTGGCAAGGGCGGTATTCTGCCCAAGGAAAAGATTTCCGATGAGGTGGCCCGGATTCGACTCGTCAGCAAGGATCAGGACGCGATCTCACCGAATCGACATCGGGAGATCAGCAACGTCGAAGACCTGCTCGACATGATTTCCCGAATCCGATCCGCGACGGGCAAGCCCTGTGGCATCAAGATGGTGCTGGGTCAGGCCAGCGTGCTCGACGAGCTCTGCCAGGCCATCCACGGGCGCGGTGTGGAGTCGGCGCCCGACTTCATCACCATCGACTCCGGTGATGGCGGAACCGGAGCGGCACCCATGACCCTGATGGACGATGTCGGTTTGCCCCTGACCGAGGCCCTGCCAATGCTGGTCGACAAGCTGCACGAGTATGGATTGAAGTCACGGATTCACGTGATAGCCTCGGGTAAGCGGATCAATCCCGTTGACGTGGCCTGGGCGCTTTGCGCCGGTGCCGATGTGATTCAGGCTGGCCGTGGCTTCATGTTTGCCCTGGGCTGCATTCAGGCCCTGCAGTGCAACAAGAACACCTGCCCAACGGGCATCACCACGCACGACAAGCGCCTCCAGCGCGGCCTTGTTCCAGAAGACAAGGCCGAACGCGTGGCCTGGTATGCGCACCATCTCGTCAAGGAAGTCACGATCATTTCAAATTCCTGCGGTGTGGATCGACCGCGCTTGCTGAATCGACATCACGCTCGTGTGGTGACCGGCGGCGGACGCTCGGAGCTGCTGAGTGATCTGTGGCCACGGCCTGAGACTCGCGCCGACTACCGAGTTGCGTCCGATGCCTGAGTCTAGCCCTATGCGCTGGCCCCCCTTGCCCATAGCGCTGCTGTGGGCGCTGCTGCTCTGGGCGGTGTCCATGTCGCCCCTGCTGGCCGAATGGGCCGGGTCAGAGACCTGTCATAGCTGTCACCGGGATCGCTATTCGACCTGGCATCGGACCTATCACCGGACCATGACCCAGGAAGCTACGCCGGAGAACGTGCAGGGGCGCTTCGATGGTCGAACCATTCTGGCCTGGGGCATGGAAGTCCGGCCGGTCCGTCGGGGTGATCGCTTCTTCTTTGATTACTACACGCCGGGAGCGTCTCAACCGGTGGCCAGCTACCAGATCGAACGGCTGGTTGGCTCCCATCGCTATCAGCAGTACCTGACCAAGGAAGAGGGCGATGGTGGCACCTTCTATCGTTTGCACATGCTGTGGCACAACGAAGACCAGCGCTGGGTCCACATGAACGCCGCATTTCTGGGGCCGGACGAGCAGAACTTCGACGCCAACGTGTCCGTGTGGAATCACAACTGCATCTTCTGCCACAACACGGGCCCGCAGCCCGGCGTTGTCAACTATGAAGAGATGCAGGCCAGGGCCGCTATGGGCCAGGCCGTCAATTCCGCCGATGAGGCGCGTTACGAGTCGGAAGTCTCCGAGATGGGCATCGCCTGCGAAGCCTGCCATGGTCCGAGCGAGCTACACGTCCAGCGACAGTCGAACTGGCTCACGCGCCTGAGTCATACGCTGACCGGTCAGATCGACGACAGCGTTGTCTTGCCGACTCGCCTGGACAAGGATCGCGCCAACATGGTCTGCGGTCAGTGCCACGGCCAGCGTCTGCCGGTTGATGGCGACATGCTGCGGCGATTCATCGGGGAAGGCCCTGTCTATCGGGCCGGCGACGATCTGTTCGAGTCCGTCGAACTGGTCTGGCCGGAAACCCCCAATCCCATGACGGGCCATCCTGATGATCTGTTCGGCATGCGCTTCTGGCCGGATCGAACGCCGCGCCTGACCGCCTACGAGTACCAGGGCGTACAGCTGTCCAAGTGTCACGATGAGGCGGAGCTGACCTGCATGACCTGCCACACGATGCACAGCGGCGACCGTCACGGGATGATCCGTGAGGAAGCACGTGGCAATGGCCCTTGTCTGACCTGCCACATGGACCTGGCCGAAGACATTGAGGCGCACACCTTCCACCCGGCCGACAGCGCCGGATCCAACTGCTATTCCTGCCACATGCCGGAGATCGTCTACGGCGTCATGGAGATTCACCGCTCGCATCGCATTGAGGTGCCTGATCCGGCGGCCAACGCTGCGGACAGTCGACCCAATGCCTGCAATCTTTGCCATCTGGATCCGTCGGTGGTCTGGGCGGAGAATGAAACGGCTCGCCTTTGGGGTCGCGAGGCCAAACCGGTGGTCCGTGCTGACGGGGTGGATCCCCACATGGCCGATGGCGTGGCGCGCCTGCTCGCCGGCGATCCCGTAGAACGCGCCGTTACGGCCACAGCGATCGGGCGGGCGGTCGAAGGAGGCCAGCTCGAGCATGTGGAAGCCTGGCAGCCCTTGCTGATGGAAGCGATGAAGGACGATTACCCCGCCGTGCGGCGCTTTGCGCGGCGCTCCCTGGAGCAGACGGCCCAGGCGGTACCGCAGACAGCAGCGGCCATCGCCGCCTTCACCGATGACTTCGATTTCATCGGCGCGCCTGGCGCCAGGACCTCGGCACTGGCGGATTTGATGGTGCGTTATGCGCTGCTGGATTTGGGCGAAACGGACGGCCCCCGAGTCGAAGAGCTGCAGCTCGAGCGCATGCGTCAGATCGGCGTTGAGCGATCCGAGGCGATCAATATCGGGGAATAGGTCAGCTTCTTGGTGCTGAATTCTCCCGGATCAGCGCGCCGAGGCCGGGCTTGAGCTACAATGCTCTCCCGGACCTGTTCTCTTGGAATCCGGGCATGACCTCTCTTATTTTTGTCACCGGCGGCGTTGTCTCTTCTCTTGGGAAGGGTATTGCGGCTGCTTCACTGGCTTCAATCCTCGAAGCGCGCGGCTTGCGGGTGACCCTGCTCAAGCTCGACCCCTACATCAACGTTGACCCGGGCACCATGAGCCCGTTCCAGCACGGCGAGGTCTTCGTGACCGAAGACGGTGCAGAAACGGACCTGGATCTTGGCCACTACGAGCGCTTCGTGCGCTCACGCATGACCCAGCGCAACAACTTCACGACCGGACGAATCTACGCCAACGTGATCGCCAAGGAGCGCCGCGGCGATTATCTGGGCTCGACGGTCCAGGTCATTCCGCACATCACCGACGAGATCAAGGATTCGGTCAAGCGCGCCGTCGAGGGTTATGACGTGGCGCTGGTCGAGATTGGCGGGACGGTGGGCGATATCGAATCCCTGCCCTTCCTAGAAGCCATCCGTCAGCTCGGTACGGAGTTCGGCCGTCAGGCCCTGTTCATGCACCTGACGCTCGTGCCGTTCCTGCGCGCGGCCAATGAGATCAAGACCAAACCGACCCAGCACTCGGTCAAGGAGCTGCGCTCGATCGGTATCCAGCCCGATGTTCTGCTATGCCGCTGTGAGCGGATGCTGTCGGATGAGGAGCGCAAGAAGATCGCTCTGTTCACCAACGTCCCTTCCGAGGCGGTGATTTCAGCGGTCGACGTGGACAACATCTACAAGATTCCCTTGTATTACCAGCGCCAGGGTCTGGATCGGATCGTGCTCGATCGCCTCGGCCTGAAATCAAATGCGGCCGATCTGGCCGACTGGGAGGACGTGGTCGAGCGCGCGACCCGGCCGCGACATGAAGTCACGGTCGCCATGGTCGGCAAGTACGTCGAGCATGCCGATGCCTACAAGTCACTGAATGAGGCGCTGACCTCGGGCGGCTTCGCCGACCGAGTGAAGGTGAAGATCAAGCCGGTGGAATCCGAGGCCATCGATCAGAACGGCGTGAGTACGCTCGATGATGCGGATGCCATTCTCGTTCCCGGTGGTTTTGGCGAGCGCGGCTTTGAAGGCAAGCTCAAGGCAATCCGCTACGCGCGTGAAAACGGGATTCCCTACCTGGGAATCTGTCTCGGGATGCAGTCTGCTGTGGTGGAGTTCGCTCGCAACGTCTGTGGCCTGAGCGAGGCCAGTTCCACAGAAATGCAGCCCAATACGCCCGACCCGGTGATCGGACTGATTACCGAGTGGCTGGACGAGAAGGGTCAACGGGAACTGCGCGGCGAGAACGATGATCTCGGCGGCACGATGCGCCTCGGCGCGCAGCGCTGCAATCTCGTCTCCAACACGCTGGCGCGCAAGCTCTATGGCCAGGATGAGATTCTCGAGCGCCATCGTCATCGCTACGAGTTCAACAACAACTATCGCGACGTGCTCACGGAAAACGGCATGGTGCTGTCGGGCCTGTCGTCCGATGGCCAGCTGGTGGAGATGATCGAGCTGCCGGACCATCCCTGGTTTGTTGCTTGTCAGTTCCACCCGGAATTCACCTCTACGCCGCGCGATGGTCACCCCCTGTTCATCGGCTTCATACGCGCCGCCCTGAAGCGCCGACAGGCTGAAGATGCCCGTCCGGTCAAGGAGGTCAAGGCATGAAGCTCGTTGGACATGAGGTCGGCCTGGATCAGCGCTTCTTCCTGATCGCCGGTCCCGACTCGCTGGAGTCCCTCGACATGTGTCTGGAAGTGGCCGGGCACCTGAAGGAAGTGACGGACCACCTCCGTATTCCGTACGTGTTCAAGGGTTCCTATGACAAGGCCAATCGGACCTCGATGAAGAGCTATCGAGGCCCCGGACTGGACGAGGGCATGAAGATGCTGTCCTCGATCCGTGAACAGATTGGTGTGCCCGTGCTGACCGACGTCCACGAGGACACGCCGTTGGACGTCGTGGCTGAAGTCGTTGATGTGATCCAGACGCCCGCCTTTCTCTGTCGTCAGACCAACTTCATCCAGAGCGTGGCGCGCCTCGGCAAGCCGGTCAACATCAAGAAGGGTCAGTTCCTCTCGCCCTGGGAGATGAGTCGGGTGGTCGAGAAAGCCCGCGCAACCGGAAA
>JBCDLQ010000215.1:0-5128 GCA_039414335.1 Pseudomonadota bacterium
GCGAGTGCCTGATGCTGACCGATATCGGGCACCTGCCGATGATCGAATCAGCGAAGACCTGCGCTGAAGCCTGGGTCTCGTTTACAGAATCCAGAGCCCGTGAAGAGGCCATTCCCAAGGCCTGAATGGCGGCAGTCTCCCGACCTGCGGCTTCTCCAGAGCCGCGCAGATGGTGTAGATTGGTCGGCGACAGTCAGGAAAGGGGGATGGCCGCAGCAGGGCGGTCGGTTTGATCTCGAGGGATAGGCATGGCCAGTTTTACGATTCCGCCGGAAAAACTCAGTTGGACCCCGGATGGCGGAAGCATCAAGGAAACCTCAACACGGAAGGCCCCTCAATCGTCTGGGATTGTCGGTCAGGCAGACGCTCGTCATGCCCTGAAAGTCGCCCTCACGAGCCAGAGCTGGAATCACAACGCCTACATTCGCGGCCCGGAAGCCAGCGGCCGTCGGGCACTGATCCACAGCCTCTTCGACGAGCTCAAGCCCAAGCCGCGGCGCTCACTGGATTTTTGCTACGTCCATAATTTTTCCAACCCGGACCGTCCGAGGTTGATCGTGTTACCCGGCGGCCAAGGCCGCCCCTTCCAGCACGCCATGACGCGGATCAGCCTGTTCGTGCGTGATCGCCTGCCGGCAATCCTCAAGAACGATCCGATTCGTTCACGTCGCGAGGCCCGAAAGGAAGCAGCGGAGCGCGAGATTCGACACAAGGTCAAGCCCATGGAGGCCCGCCTGGCCGAAGATGGCCTGGCCCTGATGCGCACCCAGTCAGGACCCACCTCCCGGGTCAGCATCTATCCACTGGTGATGGGAAAGCCCGTCTCACCCGAGGAATACCGCAACCTCGTCACTCAGGGACAAGCGCGCGAGGAAGACCGCCTCAAGTCACTCAAGACGGCGGAAGGCTGGCAGAACGACGTCAATCGCTGCGCGAACGACATCAATCAGATCTGGCAACAGGCCATCCAGCATATCGAGCAGATCAATGCGACCGAGACGGCGCGCATTCTGGGTGAGATGACGGGCGAAGTGGCCAAGAAGTTCAAGGCCAACGGCCTGGACATCTTTCTGCGCGAGATCATCGACGACATCGTCGAGAAGCGCGTCGATCGAGACACTTCGCATCTGGCCGACCCCACCCTGCTCTACGGCGTCAACGTTCTGACCGCCCGCCCCGATCGACAGAGTGCGCCAACGGTGTTTGCCAATCAGCCCTCGATCGCCAACCTGTTCGGCACCATCGACCCCGCATGGCTCAGCGGCGGACGAGCGGTCAGCTCCTTCCGCGGCATTCGAACGGGCGCCCTGCTCGAGGCCGATGGCGGATTTCTGGTGCTGGACGCAGCCGATGTATTGGCCGAGCGTGGTTGCTGGCGCTTGCTGATGAGAGCGCTCAGGACCGGTCTGAGCGAAGTCATCGCACCGGACCTGGGTTGGCCTTACTCGGCGCAATCCCTGAAGCCGGAACCGATTCCCATTGACGTGCGCGTCGTGCTGATCGGCAATGACGAAACCTTCAAGGCCCTGTCTCGTGAAGACCGGGAATTCTCCGAACTGTTCCAGATGCTGGTCGACTTCGATCGCAGTCTGCCGCGTGACCAGGACGGACTGGATTACTACGTCCGTTTCCTGGGAAGCCTGGTGCGGCACGAGGAGTTGCCTCACTTTGACAAGAGCGCCATGCTGGCCATCACCAGCTATGGCGCACGCAAATCCCCCGAACCCGGACGCCTGACCGCCTCTTTTGGCGAGATCGGCGACCTGGCCCGAGAAGCGGCGGCCCTGGCCACGGAGGATGAAAATGGTGATGTCAGCGATGCTCATGTCGAGCGAGCGATTGAACAACGCAAGGCGCGCCATGACGCACCCATGCGCCGGTTGCTGAGAGCCTTTGATCAGGGCATCAGCATGTTGCGCCTGCAGGGCCGCTCCGAGGGCATAGTTTCGGGGATCGCAGCACAACAGCTGGGCAAGGTCGTTACGGCCTTGCCGGCGGCTGTGACAGCTGGCGCCTTGGCTGGCCATGATCTGAGAATCACCGGCAACGGCAAGCAAGCCACTTCACGATACGGGGTGGCGTTGGCGCGGATCGTCAAACTGGAAGTCCAGCCCGGCATCCTCTCGGCATTTCAGGTCTTTCTGCCGGATGGTCTTGAGGATGTGGAACATGACTCGGCGCTGGATCTGGCTCGAATGACGGCGCTGATCGGCGCTCTGGCATCCGCCTCCCTGCGCCAGGACGTGGCACTGATCGGCCAGCTGGGTCTGCACGGACAGGTGCTGCCCGTCGACCATATCAACGAGCGCGTCGAGGCCTGGTTCGAAGTGTGCCGCCACGCAGGGCTTACGGGCCAGCAGGCGATCGTGATACCACGCGCCAATCGCTCCGCATTGATGCTCTCCAGCGAATTGATCAAGGCCTGCACCAATGACATGTTCCGGGTCTACGCGGTTGATCATGCCGTCCAGGCCGCCGAGCTGTGCACGGGTGTTCGTGCCGGGACCTTCAAGGACGGTGTGTTCTCGGAAGACTCACTGCTCGGACGCGTTCGCGAGGGCCTGAAGGTCTGAGCCCCAGTCTCGTAGCCGCGCAATCCTTCAGGCTTCCAACGCAGACGCCGGCACCGTCAGCCCGAGGCGCTTGAAGGACCGCTGCAGACGGGCAATCATTCCCGCAGCAGGGGCCTTGCCGGGCAGCACCCTCGCACGATCAAAATCAATCAGATACCAATGACCGGCCCCGTCGCGCAGCACATTGCGCGCATTGAGGTCCGGGTGCAGCAGCCCCGCGTCAAAAAAGCGATCGAGCACCTTCCGCAGGGTCTTCCAGTCTTCCGGATGCAAGGACAAGGCGATATCAGCCAGGGCCTGGGCTCCTTCGATCTCGCGCGTGATCAAGGCCGCTCGGTAGCTGAAACCTGACCGTTCACACAGGGCGGCCAGGGGCTCGGGAACGGGCAGCCCTGCCTGGAACAAATGCTGCAGGACATCGAACTCCCGAAAAGAGCGGCTGCGTTCATGGCCGAGAAACAGATAGCGATCGCGAAGCATTGGGGCCATCAACCCACCCCGATGGAATTGACGCAGAACGGCAGGACCGGCGGGCGTATCAACCGCGAGCGCGAGCGTCCGACCCTTGAATTGCTGCCTGACGGCCGAGCGCAACTCCCAGAAACGGGGCTGGAACCACTCCAGACTGATGGAAGTCACTCGCCGCGGGTTGTATAGAATAGCGGCGCGGCCCCATTGGAAACGGCTGCGGATCGCTGATTTCTCATTCTGCTCCATGCCGTTCAACTCAACTCCATCAATACCATGCCTCCGGACAACGATTCTCCCAAACGCATCTGCCTGTTCCGCCTGTCGGCGCTGGGCGACGTTTGCAATTGCGTGCCGTTAGTCCGAGCGATCCAGCGACGCTGGCCAGAGGCGCAACTTACCTGGATTATCGGAGCATTCGAACATCGACTCGTCGCCGAACTGCCGGGCGTCGAGTTTATCCCATACAAAAAGCGCTCGGGCTGGACTGGTCTGCACGCGCTACGCAAGACCCTGAAATCCCAAGACTTCGATGTACTGCTCCATGCACAAGTCTCCGCACGAGCGAACCTGCTGGCTCGCTGGGTAAAGGCCAGGCGTCGGATCGGCTTTGACCGTCAACGCAGCCGCGAAGGACATGGCTGGGTCATCAATGAACGAATCGCTGCGGTACCCTTCCAGCACCAGGCGCTGGCGTTTCTGGAGTTTGCCCGGGCCCTGGATGCAGACGTCGAGTCCATCGACCGACGGCTACCAATACCAGAATCAGCCAGAGCCTTCGCCGAACGGCATCAGCCGGAAGCCAAACAGGCCGTTTTGATCAGTCCTGCCTCCAGTCATAAGGGTCGAAATTGGCAGGCACAACGCTACGCGGAAGTCGCCGACCAGATCATCGACGACTATCACCGCCCAGTCATTCTCGTCGGCGGACCAAGTGAGCTGGAGCGTGAATTGGGCGAAGCCATTGCCGCCATCATGCGC
This sequence comes from Pseudomonadota bacterium, assembly GCA_039414335.1. Taxonomy (GTDB): domain Bacteria; phylum Pseudomonadota; class Gammaproteobacteria; order Xanthomonadales; family Wenzhouxiangellaceae; genus Wenzhouxiangella. The sequence continues at coordinate 4,023 of JBCDLQ010000215.1, forward strand.
AACACCCCGATCAACCTGATTGCTCAGGACACGATCCCGGAGCTGCTGGCCATGCTGGACCGGGCGGCCTGCCTGATCACACCCGACTCAGGACCGGCTCATTTTGCCGCTGCCCTTGGCACGCCCGTTGTCGGGCTCTACGCCGCCACCTGGGCGCGGCGGTCGGGACCGCTGGGAAGTCTGGACCATTGTGTCGACAAATTCCCTGAAGCAGCGCGTCAATTTCTAGGCGCAGAAGCGGAAGACGTCCGTTGGGGGCGTCGCATCGAAGAACCTGGCGTCATGGACCTGATCACGCCAAATGCCGTGATGGAAAAAGTCAGGGGCGTTCTGGGACGCCCCTAATCGGTCCTATCGATGCCTGATCGAGCTTAGAGGATGCAGTTCAGATCCGAGTCTGTCGCCACGCCGGCCTCATCAGTAATCGAGCTGATGCGATTGACTTCGATCAGCGCCGAGGACGTTAGACCGAACGGGTCAGCGATCGTATAACGGTAGAGATTGCGGCCGCTGCAGGTCGCGCTGATGCGGAAGCTGATCGTTCCATCACCGTTAATGGTGATGTCCGTCGGCGCTGCCGTGATCTGGTCGATTCCGATCACAGTAATCGGGTCACCGTCCGGATCAAAGTCATTGGCGAGCACATCCACAGTGATCAATTCGCTGGCGAAGCCACTTGCCGCATCAGGATTGGCCACCGGCGCCTGATTGTCTGCCGGATCCCGTTCGTTCACGGTCACGTTGACCTGAGCCATGGCTTCACCACCCTGCCCATCGCTGACTACGTAGGAAAAGCTGTCTGCGCCGAAGAAGCCTTCATTCGGAGTGTAGATCAGCGCATCACCATCCTGCATGACCGAGCCGTTCGCCGGCTGAGTGAATGAAGCGACCGTCAGGACGTCCCCATCAGGGTCGCTATCGTTCGCCAGCACGTCGATCGTCACGGACTGATTCTGATCCGTCACCGCAGCGTCGTCACTGGCCAGAGGCGCTTCATTCGGGTCAATGACCATGATGCTGACGTTGGCCTGAGCCTGTGCGCCAAAGGCATCCTCGATGGTATAGCTGAAGGATTCCGAACCGATGAAGCCCGCATTCGGCGTGTA
>JBCDLQ010000216.1:0-5122 GCA_039414335.1 Pseudomonadota bacterium
ATCAGGGCGTGGAGGAAACGTCTACGCATCGTAGAACAACCGGTCAATTTGCGCGCCAGCAGCCAGAAACTGACGACGTGCAGCCTCCACCATAGGGGGTGGTCCAGCCATGTAGATGTCGAAAGGTGACAAGTCTCGGTGATGGCGCAGGACTGCTTCGTGCACAAAGCCACGTTCTCCGCTCCACTCCGGTTCAGGATCGGTCAGAACTGGAACAAAGCGGAAGTCGGCATTCCTGCCTGACCATCGTTCGATCAGGTCGCTGGCATAAAGATCAGCGGACGTCGCCGCGCCCCAGAACAGGGAAAGGGAGGCGTCCGGATCGTGGTTCATTCGCTCTTCAATCATCGATTTCAGGGGTGCAAAACCCGTCCCGCCGCCCATCATCAAGATCGGGCGCGTGGAGCGAGGGCAGATATTCAGCCCGCCGAGTGGACCTTCGAGTTGCAGACGATCGCCTGGTGCCATTCCGTCGAAAACATGGTGGGTGAAGCGGCCAGTCTGCACTTTCCTGATATGCAGCTCAATGAATGCCTTGCAAGACGGCGGGGAGGCGATGGAGAAGGCCCGTCGATTGCCTTCTCGCGTGATGACATTGACGTACTGTCCGGCGGTGAATGCCAATCCGGTCGCTTGCTCCGGTGAGAGACGCAGGCGCATCACTTCATCGGTGAAACGCTTGAGGGAGACCACGCGGGCAGACCACGATTCCTCCGCCGTTGGCTGATGGCCCGACAGGGAAATTCCGGGAATGTCGAGCTCGAGGTCAGAGCAGGGCACGGCCTGGCTGATCACACACAAGCCGCGACCGATCGACGCAAGGTCTAGCGGTGGTTCGAGTGGCTCGGGGTAGGTTACGGTGCCGGACAGAAGCGGGTATTGATGACTGATCGAGCCGCTTTCTTTCTCCGGGAGCTGAACGCCGTGCCGGTTTAGCGCCGCCAAGATCGTCTCACCGGCTTTGGTTTGGATACGCAACGTCCCAATCTGTAACTTGCTGGGAGCGGAGGCAGGCCCGAAGTGGCTCTGATCGTGCATGATTATCTAAAGTGTAGGATCGCGCTGGTGTGTATGGGGGTCGAGTCGGGGTCTTTCCAGGCCCAAACGCATTGGATCCGGGGCAATATGCTACGCTTGCTCGCCTTTGTGGGCGACGATAGCGGGTTGCGAGTGAAGGGCTGGACACGGCTGTACACGGCAGATAATCCAGTGGATGTGGGATTTATCCAAGGGCTGCTGGCGGCCGATGGGCTGCCAACACAGGTCCAGGGCATGGAGCTCTGGGCCGCCGCGGTTGAAATCTATTTCGCAGAGGGTGCGCGGCCGTCAGTCTGGGTGCGGGATCAAGACGTTGATCGAGCGCGAACCGTGATGGCTCAGTCCGATCGTCGTGATCATGGCGAACCCTGGGATTGCCCGGCGTGTCAGGAACGTCTGGAAGGCCAATTCAGCGCCTGCTGGCGCTGCGCCAGGCCATCCTGAACACCGGAACGGAGGGGCAAGATCATGCTGCGTCTGTTGTGGAGATTGCCGCTCCTTCTCATCCATATTGGGGTGGGTATCCCGCTCGTGCTGCTCAGCTTCATTCCTGGTGTGCGCAATGGGTCTGTCGGCAATATGCGGTTGCACCAGTGGGCCCATCGCGCCTGGTCTCGAGGCCTGCTGAGGGTCATGGGGTGTCGACTGCAGGTCTCAGGTCAGTTGCCGGAACGAGCGGGGTTGGTCGTTGCCAATCACATCACCTGGCTTGATATCGTCGTTCTGCACGCGGTTTGGCCGATCTGGCTGGTCGCTAAAGCGGAAATTCGGGCCTGGCCATTGGTCGGGACCTTGGCGCACCTTGCTGGCACGCTATTCATTCAACGGGGCAGCGAAGTTTCACGCAAGCGAATTGGACGACGCATGACCGCACTGCTCAAACGTGGCGAGTTCGTCGGTATTTTTCCCGAAGGCGGAATTCGGCCTGGGCGTGGTGTGAAGCACTTTCATGCACGTTTGTTCGCCCCGGCCCTTCGAGCCAACGTTCCCGCGATCCCCGTATCGATCCGGTATGATCGCGGCGGCGACTTGCATGACGCGATGGTGTTTGGGCCCGGGCAGAATTTCTTCGGCAATTTGTTCCGTTCATTGCAGCAGGCGCCTTACGAGGCCCGGGTGGTCATCGGCGCACCGGTCCGTGGCACAGCAGGACAGCGCAGCCAGTTTGCGCGAGCCTGCTATGACGTGGTCGAGTCCAGTTATGAATCCTGAATCCAGCATCATTGATCTTCGTCCGTACCGACCACGTGGCTTGCTTGGCAATCGCCATGTCCAGTCGCTGCTGACATCCGGACCGATACGGAAGCGCCGCGTTCAGCGGCTGGCTGGCGAGTACCTGGCGCGCAGCGAACGGCAGATCATCAAAGCGGCTGACGGAACGCGCCTGCTGGGATTCCACAACCGTGCAACGGCGAACCGACGTGACGCACTGGTCATCCTGCTGCATGGATGGGAGGGCAGCAGCGAATCGAATTACCTGCTGGCGGCGGCGACAGCGCTGGACCGGGCAGGTTTCGATACTTTCCGGCTGAATTTTCGTGACCACGGCGAGTCGCATCATCTCAACATCGACCTCTTTCACTCCTGCCGTTTGCTGGAAGTGGTCGATGCGGTCGGTCAGGTTCGGGCGGCGCATGCTGATCAGCCCGTCTTTCTGGTCGGATTCTCCCTGGGCGGGAATTTTTCTTTACGGATAGCACGTTCAGCGCCCGAGCACGGTTTTGACCTGGATCGGGTCATTGCCGTCTCACCGGTCATTCGGCCGCGCAACGTGCTGACGTCGCTGGAAGAAGGGATGGTGATCTATCACGCCTACTTCGTGCGCAAGTGGCGCAAGTCGCTGCAGCTCAAGCAGTCCCTTTATCCAGAAAGCTATGCGCTGGAGGAGTGGTTTTCCCTCAAGGGTCTGCGCGAACAGACCGATTGGCTGGTCCGCAACCTGACCGAGTTTCCCGACCTCGAATCGTATCTCGAGGGCTATTCCGTCGGCGGCGACTACCTCGCCGGCTTGAGCGTGCCGACGCGCATCATCACGGCCGCGGATGATCCCATCATCCCGGTCACGGACTTTCATGATCTACCGCAGATCAATGCCCTCGATATCGAGGTGCATGAGCGCGGTGGGCACTGTGGCTTCATCGAAAACTGGCGCCTGGACAGCTGGATCGAGCATCGAATCATCAACGAATTATGGCAATTGACGCACAACTGAATGAAGAACTGAAATCCCTGCTTTCCTCGGGGCAGTACGCCGACGCCTCTACTCGCCTCAAGCAGGCCCTCGAGTCACAGCCCGACGACGCGGATTTGCTGACGCTGCTCGCAAGCTGCGAACTGGAGCAGGGCGACCGGCCGGGCGCCTATGCCTTGCTCGAGCAGGCAGCAGAGACCGATAGCCAGCACGCTGGCTGCCGATTCCACCTGGGTCGCCTGATGATTTCAGACGATCGCATCGAGGAGGCCGGTGACCATCTGACCCAGTGCCTGATCCTTGACCCCAATCACGCAGGCTCGCGCACGCTGCTGGCTCGGCTCAAGGCCGCCCGTGGTGATCTGGACGACGCGATGAGCGGCGCTCGGACGGCCCTGCGCGCCGATCCGGACCATGTGCCCGCGCTGGTGCTGGTGGCCGAGCTCGAACTCGAAAAGGGCGAGTATGATTCGGCGGATGAGCACGCGGCCCGCGCCGTGCGTCGTGCACCGACAAATCCGGCGGCGCAAATGGTGATGGCGCGCGTGATGGAGGCGAAAGGTCACCTCGATTTCGCCCGCCAGAGTCTGGAGAACGCCATCAAGGCCGCTCCGCAGTCGATTGCTCCGATGGTGGCTCTGGCTGAATTCCATGATCGGCAGGGGCAGGCGGAGCTTGCCGTGGAACCCCTGAGACAGGCCCTGGCCATCGATTCTTCTAGACAGGAACTCCGCCTGGCTCTGGCGCGCAGCCTGCGTCGTGGCGGCAAGCTGGATGAAGCGTTGGCCGAATACCAATGGCTGCTCGATGACGGGACGCCGCCGCCCGCCCTGATCGTTGAAGGGGCCGAATGCCTGGCTCAGGCCGGTCGTGGCCTGGAGGCGCGCAGTCAACTCAATCGCGAATCGCTGGCCGATCGTGATGATGTCCGCTTTCTACTGGCTCGACTCGATCTGGCCGACGGTGAGCGAGAGGCGGCGCGCGGTGCGCTGGAATCCCTAAAGAGTTCGACGAGCCCATCGATCGCCGAGGCTGCCCGCATGCTGCTCTCGCAGCTGGCACTGGAAGGCGGTGATCACCACTCGGCGCTGGCAGCGCTGGATTTGAAGGCTTCGAAGGGGCCCGTCGAGCCGGAGCGGCTCTGGCAGGCCGCCGGCATCGCCAATCAGGCGGGTCTGACGAATGAGGAGATGCGCTGGTTGAGTGCGTTGCTGGAACACAATGACACGCCGGAAGCGCTGCGCTTGCGGGCCCGACCCCGATTGGCTGATCTGGCCGATCGCGCGGGCGACTATGATCGTGCAGCTCAGCTGCTGCGTGGTGCAGGCTGGCGCAAACCGCTGGGCCTTGCCGAAGATGCTCGGCAGATCGTTCAAATGGCGCTGGATGCGCCGAACCAGGGGCGCGCTCCGGAACCGGCCGATGACGATCGTCGGGCTCCCATGATCATTCTGGGCTGGCCCGGATCCGGTCGCGAAACGCTGCTGGCAGTGATGGGGCTTGCTGAAGGCTGCCAATTGCTGGATCAGAACGATTGGCCGCGGCGACGCGACATCCTGCTCCAGGGACTCGAAAAATTCGACGAAGGTGCTCCCGACGCGGCGGCGCAGCAGTTGCTCCGCCGTCACTATCTCAGAGGATTGGCGGCAGAAGGTGGAACATCGACGCTTGCCGTAGAAACGGGCGTGTTGTTCGCGCCGGAGTTGATTGCCCTCAAGCGAGCCTTCCCCGAAGCCACCCTCGTCCGAATCCGAGCTGATGTGGATGACCTCGGCCTCTACTGGCAGCTTGCCGGGTTTTCCGATGTGGACACGATGAAAGCCGCTTGCGATGAAGATCAGCAGCAGATCGATCGTCTGCTGAAAGCCTGGGGCGAGTCGGTCATCGAATTCG
>JBCDLQ010000217.1:0-5119 GCA_039414335.1 Pseudomonadota bacterium
AGCAGAAACCGTATCCATACGGGCAACAGGCACAAGGCCTGCAGAATCGCCACGATCCGAATCAGAACCATCAGCCGGTCAGAGCTCCTCGCATGGGCTGCAGTCTATCAGCGCCTCATCCCGAGGAATTCAATGAAGGGATCAGCCGCTCCTTGCCGTCTATTCGGTTAAGCCCGATCTGACTGCCAACATGCCAAGACTTCACCCCTGTCTTTTGACAGCGCCCCCTTCGGCGCTGACCTTGCTCCTACTCTTGCTCACTTCCACTCAAGTTTTGAGTCAAGCCAACGCTACGTCTGACGTCGGCCAGCCGTCGGAGTCCGTCACCTCGCTCGGTCAATCGCCGACACCGATTGCCTGGCGATGGGCGTCAGTCTTTGTTCCCGATCGAGGCTGTGACGGCGAGGTGCTGGCCATCGAACGCCTGGCCGATGGCCACGTCATGCTGGGTGGTGAATTCACCGTTTGCGACGATGTTGCCGCCGCCAATATCGTGATTTTCGATCCCAGCGACAGCAGCTTCAGCGCCATCATTAGCGACAGCGTCAATGGCGTCAGCGGCCGGGTCAATGCGCTGCAGCGCGCGCCAAGCGGTATCTATGTCGGCGGCTTCTTTACCCATGCGGGCAATGAACTGGTCAACAACATCGCCCTCTTCGACGGTCAACAGTGGAATAGCGTGACGAACGGCGGCTCGATTGGCCTCTCAGGAGGCGAAGTTCGAACGCTGCAGTTCGAAGACGGCCTGCTCTATGCCGGCGGTCGTTTCAATACGGGCGCAAGCCAATCGCTGAATCGAATCGGCACTTGGGATGGCAACACCTGGGACGATATGGATGGCGGCATGGGTGGCGCAGGCTTTATCACTGTCAATCAGATCATCCTTGACCCGAACCAGGTCGGCGGGCTCTACGCGCTAGGCGATTTCGATGAGGCGGGCGGCGCGACCGTCAATAATATTGCGCGCTGGGATGGCAGCCAGTGGAACGCCATCGTCGATAGCAGCGGCGCCGTGGGACTGCTGGCCATTCCCAATCAGGCCATCGTCTGGAACGGGGACTTGATCGTTGGTGGTGCCTTCAGTTCGAGCGGACCGCTGCTACCGTCTGTTCAGCGATATGACGGCAGTGACTGGGTGCCCGTGGGTGCCAATCCGCCAAACGACGCAGTCAATGCCTTTTCAGACTTCGGCGGTCAACTTGTCGCTGGAGGGCGCTTTTCAATGGCCGGCGGACAAAGCGCGGCAGGGCTAGCTCGATTCGACGGCACGGACTGGGTCCCGATTGTCGATCAGGATCCTGGTGTCGATGGTGAGATTGAGTCACTGAAAACGGTCGGCAGCAATTTGATCATCGGAGGCCAGTTCCTTGAAGCGGGCGGCCGCTCGGCGAGTGCAGTTGCGCGCTGGGACGGCACCCGGTTCTTCAACCTGGCCAGCGCCGAAGGTCTGGGAGTTCAGGAAGAGGTGCGGGTCATCGGACGATATCAGGGTGACCTGGTCATTGGCGGCGAGTTCTTCAGCGCCGGAGACACCAGCGCGACGCGTATCGCACGTTTGAGTGAGCAGAGCTGGCAACCGTTTGGCGATGGATTCTCTTCCGCCCCCCTCGTGCTGCTGGAGCACGGCGGTTCCCTGTACGCCGGTGGTGTGTTCACTCAATCGGCCTTTGCCACCTTTCTGCGCATCGCGCGCTGGGACGGCAGCGCCTGGAATGCTGTGGGTGCGGGCTTCAGCAACGCGGTCAATGCCCTGGTTGATTACAACAATGAAGTGATCGCTGCAGGTGCCTTTACCGCATCAGGCGGAACCCCGATTGACCGGATCGCTCGCTTTGACGGGACCGATTGGCAGCCCTTGGGCACCGGTGTCGATGGAATCGTAGATGCGGCCGTGGTCTTCAATGGAGATCTGGTCGTTGCCGGAAGCTTCTCCAATGCCGGCGGCGCGCCGGCCAATGGCCTGGCACGCTGGGATGGCCAATCCTGGTCTGCCCTTGGCGCCGGCGTCGATGGCACGGTCACCACCCTGATCGTCCATGACGGCGCCCTGTACGCGGCGGGCCACTTCAGCGCCATCGACCAGCAAACCATCTCCAACGTCGCGCGCTTCGACGGCCAGAGCTGGACGGCGGTCGGGAATTCGCCTCCGGGAGGCACGGTCAACGCACTGATTGCAGACGGCAACTGGCTGTTTGCGAGCGGTCAATTTGATTCATCTGGATCGACCACGGACAGCAACCTGATGGTCTTCGATGGAGCGGTCTGGCAGCGCGTGGGTGATGGCGCAGGCCACGGCTCAAAATGGGAGATCAACGCCCTGGCCTTCGACTCACTGCCGAGCCCACCCGGATTACCGCCTCCCTTGTTCGTCGGCGGACTGTTCGGGAAATTCGGCCCCGACGCCAGCGCCAACTTCGGCAAGATCTTTGCGATCCCGGACCAGCTGCTCAGTGATCGCTTCGAGAACATCAAGGCCCCGTAGCCAATAGCTCCCACAGGCGATGCGTCCATTTCACCAGCTCGATGACAAAGGGATCACTGACGATTCTCGGATCGATCGCCCAACAGTCGATATCCGGATGTCCCAGAGCCGCGTATTCCCAATCGATCAAGATCAGCCGATCACCTGTGTCCAGCACGTTGGCAGGGACCAAGTCATGGTGGGTCAGAACGGCGGGCCAGTTCCCTCGATCGAACAGCTCCAGGTCGGGCAGGAATGCCCGCCACTCATCCTGCAGCTTTCTATTCATCGCCCCGCTTGATTCCAGCTCCGCCCAGTAGCGCGACAGGTAGTCACCGTAGGAGCGACGTTGATCAGCGAATTCGATAGACGCGAGTTGTTCGATTAATGGCCAAAGTCGGCGGCGCTGCATTCGCCGACTGAAATCCCCCGCCTGCCAGGCTCGGGCGTCAATGTAGGGATGCAGCGAATAGTCGGCTGCTTCATTCCAATACCAGCACGGACGTCCAAGGCCTGCTTCAGCCGTCAAACGAACGATGCGCTGTTCACGCTGGCGATCGACGCCCAGTCGGGCTGAATCGAGCCGATGTAGGCGGAGCACCAGATCATCGCCCAGGCCAGGTGCCCTGAGCCGGTAATTCAAGTTGGTTCGGCCAGCATCCAGAACTGCGACGACCCCAGGCGGTTCGGTCAGCGACAGCGGCCAGCTGGACCAGTCAGCGAGTGCATGTTGGAGTCGGGTGGTCATGCACCGGCCAACTGCGCGCGATAGTCACGCAGCCACTGACGCCATCCCACCACGGCAATCATCAGATAGGCCGCATGCAGCGCGGCGGTCAGAACCAGCCCGCGATCGAGGAACAGCACGATGGCCAGGCTGTTGATCACCCACCAGTACAACCAGTTCTCCAGCACCTTGCGCGCGACCATGAAAGTGGTGAGCACGGCTGACCAGGTGACGACAGCGTCGAGATAGGGCAGCGCGGCATCCGTGTATCGATCCAGCAGATAGCCGGATAGTCCGGCAATGAAGACGATCAACACCAGCATCAAGCCATGCAGCCACGATGTCCAGCGAACGATGGCGGCGGCTTGCTCAGCTTCACCGCCATGGCGCCAGTGCCACCAACCGTAAACCGCCATCGCCATGTAGTAGGCATTCAGACCTGATTGCATCAGCAGAGACACATCCCAGAAGAGCACCGCGTAGATCGCCGTACTCACCAACGCTGCCGCCCAGCACCAGGGATTCTGGCGCACCACCAGCACCAGGTAGGCCAGGGCCAGACCCACCGCCAGCATTTCCCAGCCCGACTGCGCCGCCCAGGCCTGGGCCAGCGCATCGAAACCGACTAGCGAGTCATTCGTCTCAGAAGGCATAGCTGGCCGAAATACCGAAGGTACGCGGCTCGCCGAACTGGTAGTAGGGCTCGGTCACGTAGCCCTTGCGCGGGTCGTTGCCGAAGCTGCCGAAGCCTCGAACGCGCACGTCTTCATCGCTGAGGTTGCGGACGTAGACTGCAAGGTCCCAGAGACCGTGGCGATAGCCCAGGCGCGCATTGAACAGCTCGTAAGCGTTGGAGCGCTCCTGATGGCGAGAGGAGAAATAGAAGGCATCCTTGCCTTCGACCTCGGCCCGCAGATACCAGTGATCAGCCCACTGGAACACGCCGCCAATGGCGAACATATAGTTCGGCGCATGGGGCAGATCGCGGCCGTCCAGATCAAAGGGCTGGCCCGTCTCCGGATCGGCATCTACGTGTGAAAAGTTCAGGAAGTCATCGAACTGCGAATCCATCAGACCCAGACTGCCGTAGGCCTGGAAGGCATCCGAGACCCACCAGTTCAGCTCGGCTTCGAGACCATAGCTCTGGCCCGCCGTGGCGTTGCTGATGTACTCGATAAAGCGGCAGGGACAGAGTTCACCCTCGATAGGGACGACAAGAGACTGCTGAGTCTGGACATCGTCACGATCCTGATAGAACAGCGCAACGCGCGCATCCAGCCGGCCGTCCAGCCAGCGGCCCTTGATGCCGGCTTCGTAGTTCCACAGCGTTTCCGTACCAAACTCGCGCTGATCAGCCGGTACGGTCGAGTCGCTGTTGACCCCGCCGGCCTTGTAGCCGCGCGAGACCAGACCGTAGAGCAGGTGCCCAGCGTCCGTTCGGTATTCCAGGGCCAGGCGACCGCCCCACTCCGTGTCGTCCGGATCGAAGCGGGCACCATCGCTGTCGAGATAGTCCGCATCGCGTTGTTCAACGCGCAGGCCAGCCTTGAGCATCAAACGCTCGTTGAAGGGAACGTCGACCTGGCCGTAGACCGCAAGGTTCTGCGTCTCGAAATCGCTCAAGAAGTCTTGTTCAAGAAAGGTGTAGGTCCGGCGCAGATCCTGATCCTGGTCACGCAGATAAGCACCGAGTACCCAGGCCGGTGCATTCGACCCGTTGTCCGACAGCAAGCGAACGTCCAGCGTCGTGTTGCTGTTGTCTCGCTGATAGCGGTCAAAGGACGAATAGCCATCGAAGATGCAGTCAAAGGCCTGACAGATGTCGTCAAAGCTCCAGTCCTCATCAAAGCCGTAGTCCAAATCGGCATCAACGTGGCTGAGCAGGGCCTGGAGGTTCAGGGCCGAGGACAGCGCCCAGTCCAGCTGCACCG
>JBCDLQ010000218.1:0-5111 GCA_039414335.1 Pseudomonadota bacterium
GCAAGACTTCCGCATTGACCAGGTATTCCGGCGTCACGCCGAGGCGACCGGAAGCAATCTGTTTGATCTTGCTGGTTTTTTCCGTGCCGTAGCGCGCGGGATCTTCGCCGCCTTCGCCGGAATTCGATCGTCCGCCAAGGCGGTTCATCGCGATGGCCAGGGCCTCATGCGCTTCGGGAGAGAGCGCACCCAGCGACATCCCGGCCGAATCGAAGCGCAGCAGGATGTCGTTCTCGGATTCGACCTGGTCCAGTTCGATCGGTGCGTGCTCGGACCGCAGTTTCAACAGATCGCGGAATGTCGCTGGTTCGCGTCCGTTGACCAGGGCCGCGTAGCGCTGGTAGTCGCGATACTCGCCGCTCTTGCAGGCCTGCTGCAGTGTTGTCACCACGTCGGGGTTGTAGGCGTGGTACTCGCCGCCGTGGACGAAGCGGTACTGACCGCCGTGCTCGATCGGTACGTTGACCTGCCAGGCCCAATGGGCGAGCGAGCGTTGATCCTGATGGAGGTCGGCGAATGTAGAACCCTGGAGGCGGCTGACGGCGCCCGGAAAACAGCGCTGTACCACTTCCTCGCTCAGGCCGATGATCTCGAACAATTGAGCGCCGCGATAGGAGCCGATCGTGGAGATGCCCATCTTCGACAGGATCTTCAACAGGCCTTTGCGAATGCCGCGACGATAGGCACGGCCCAGCTGCAGGGCTTCATCGCGCGGGTTTTCGATCTCGCCGCTGGCTGCCATGGCGTGCAGGGTCTGATAGACGAGGAATGGATAGACGGCGGTGGCACCGAAGCCGATCAGGCAGGCAATCTGGTGCGCATCGCGGGCCGTGCCCGTTTCCACGATCAGGTTGCATAGCGGCCGCTTCCCACACTCGAGCAGATGATGGTGAATTGCCCCCGTGGCCAGCAGGGCGTGTACGGGGAGATGATCGCGTTTCAGATAGCGATCGGAAATCAGCAGGATCAGCTTGCCTGCGTCGACGGCGGCTTCGGCCTGCCGGCAGAGTTCGGCCAGGGCATCATCCAGCCCTTGGTTCGCCGGTACGTTGAGATCGATGAATTCCGAGGGCAGGCCGAACTGCGGCGTATTGATCAACTGGCGCAGTTTGCGCTGACTGAGGATGGGTGAATTCAAGACCACGCGCTGGGCCATATGCGGGCCCGTCTCGAACAGGTTGCCCTTGCGTCCCAGACCGGTCTCCAGGGACATGACGATGGTCTCGCGCAGGCTGTCCAGCGGCGGGTTGGTGACCTGGGCAAATTGCTGGCGGAAGCTGTCGTAGAGCGACCGCACGCGCGTTGACAGCACGGGCATGGGCGTGTCGTCGCCCATGGAGCCGACGGCCTCCGATTGGGTCTCGGCCAGTACCTGAATGACCTCGCGACGCTCTTCGCGCGACAGGTTGAACATCTTCTGATAGGTGGCGAGCGTATCGGCATCGAAGGGATTGGCCGTCATGTGGACATCGACGAGCTCCGAGTCCAGGTACTTCACCCCTGAGCGAAGCCACTCACGCCAGGGATGCAGCGATTTGAGCTGATCATCGATCTGCTGACTGTTCAGCAGCTGACCCTGTTCGAGATCGGCAACCAGAATCTGCCCGGGTCCCAGGCGCCCCCGCGCCTTGACGTCTTCGGGTTTGATGTCGACGACGCCAGTCTCGGAGGCGACGATCAACCGGTCCGAGTGGCTCAGGGTCCAGCGGGCCGGTCGAAGTCCATTGCGATCCAGAGCGCAGACCGCGTACTGACCGTCACACATCACCAGGCCGGCCGGGCCGTCCCAATTCTCCTGATGGAAGTTGTAATACTCGTAGAACGCTCTGAGGTCCGTATCGAGGTTGTCCGCGGTCTGCCAGGCTGGCGGAATCAGAATGCGCACGGCCTGGGGCAAGGGCATGCCGCCAGCGACCAGAAGCTCGAGCATGTTGTCGAGCGAGCTCGAATCCGAGCCGTGCATGGAAACCAGCGGATCGAGTTCGGCCAGTTCCGGCAACAGCGGTGAGGCCAGCAGTCGGCGCCGTGCGCGGGTCCAGTGGCGGTTGCCCTGGATCGTGTTGATTTCACCGTTATGGGCCAGCAGGCGGAAAGGCTGAGCCAGTTGCCAGCGGGGCAGCGTGTTGGTGGAAAAGCGCTGGTGAAAGACCGCTGCCGAGGTCTGGAAGTCGGGATCGTCCAGATCGGGGTAGAACTCGGCCAGCAGCTCCGGTACCACCATGCCCTTGTAGGAAAGGGTGCGAGAGGACAGGCTGGCGACATAGAAGCGCTCATCGGAGATCGACACTTCGATTCGGCGACGGGCCAGGAATAGTCGGCGTTCGAACTGACTGTCCGGCAGCTCGTCCGGCGCATTGACCAGCAGTTGTTCGATGCGGGGCTGTCGCGCCCGAGCCGCATCGCCCAGCGCATCGGCCTGCACGGGAACGGGTCGCCATCCGGCAACCTTCAGACCCTGCGACGTCAGTTCGGATTCGATCCGTTCACGCTGCAGGGCCGCTCGATCGGAAATGGGATCGAGGAACAGCATGCCGACGGCGAAAGATGAGGCCAGTTCGATGTCAGCCTCGCGAGCAATTTTGCGAAAGAAAACGTGTGGGAGTTTGACCAGGATGCCGCAGCCATCGCCGGTCTTGCCGTCCGGTGCGACTGCTCCGCGGTGCGTGAGCCGTTTCAGTGCGGTCAGGGCGTCCTGAAGTACGTCGTGATCGGCTTGATCATCCAGCCGGACGATCAGCCCGAAGCCGCATGAATCTCGTTCGAAATCCGGATGATGCAGCGTCTCGGGCAAGGCTCTCTCAAAGCGTTGAACAGCGTTCAAGCATACCCGTTGCAAATTAGAGTCGTGACTCCAATTTCTTCACGAATCGGACCGGCCGGCTGATCCGACAGGTCGCTTCAAGCGTCTTGCTCAATGATGGCCATTTGCGGCAAGCTAGGCGGGTTTGCTTTCTCCAATCCATTCAAATTTTCAGGAGTGCCGCCCGTGGCCCGCAAGTCTCGCCAGAAGAAGTCGAAACCCGTAACGACGCAGCCCAAGCAAATCTACGCACCTGACTGGATCGTACTGGGGCTGGCCGGCTTCGGCCTGTTGATCACTGGCTATCTCGTCCTGACCACGCTGACCGCTGCAGCCCCGATCGGTTGTGGTGTCGGTTCGTCCTGCGATGTGATTCAGTCCAGCCGCTGGTCGAAGCTGTTCGGTGTACCCGTTTCCCTATTTGGCTTCGGCCTCTATCTGGTCATTGCCTTGATCGCGGGCCTGGGCCGCCCACGTCCACGCCGCTGGCAGCAGCTGTGGAGTCTGAGTGTCTTCGGTTTGATCTTCAGCCTGTACCTGACCTTGGTGGGCTGGTTCGAACTCCAGGCCCTGTGTGCCTGGTGCACGACCTCCTTGGCTACGCTGGTGGTGCTGTTCGCCTATCTGAGCTTTTTCAAGGCAGAGCCCGGTGAAGCGCCGTTCTGGAACAACTTCCTTATCAGCAATGGGGCCATGGTGCTGGTTGCGATGGTCGCTCTGCACGGGATCTACAACGACTGGTTCGTGGCGCCGGCGGATCCGAAACTGGTGGCGCTGGCTGAACACCTGGATGAAAACGGTGCCGTGTTCTACGGTGCTTTCTGGTGCCCGGCCTGTCAGGACCAGAAAAGCGAATTCGGAAAGGCGGCTGACTCTCTGCCGTATGTGGAGTGTTCACCGAATGGCCGCAACGCCGGACTGGCTTTCGAGTGCGCCGCGGCAGAGATTGTCGATTTCCCCACCTGGATCATCGGGGAACGTCGTCTGAATGGCGTGCAGTCACCAGAAGACCTGGCCCGCTATACGCGATTCGATTGGGAAGGCTGGCAGCCGGACGCTTGACGATTTCAAGCGCCCGGCTACCGGGGCTTCGAACTTACTGGTCTTCGAAGCGGTCCTGGAAGATCGGTAGCTCGCCCTGACATTGCAAGGGCAGCGTGTCGTCAGCGGTGACGTTCTGCGATGATGCGCTGCCGCCGTCGCTGGAGTTGATGCCCATGCCGCGACGGGCAAAGGCATCCCAGATTTCGCACTGGTTGGCGCCACCGTCGTTGATCTGGTCAGCGAGCAGGACCGCATCACGGAAGTCGAGGAAGCTCGGCGAGCAGGGCTGGAGCTTCAGACCGTCGACTACCAGCTGCAGTGCCAGGTTGTTGCCGCCCGTTCCGGTATAGAAGTCTTCGTCAAAGCCGTGCTTGTCGACGAGATTCCAATACATGTCCCACATCGCACTGTTCAGTACCGTTCCGACGCCATGGGGAATGGACACGCCACCAGCCTGGCCGGCCCCGCGAATGTTGTCGTAGGTCAGCGGGTTCAGGTTCAGGTCGCGAATGTAGGGCGCCGGACGAATGCCCGCGCCGGGAACGCCTTCCTGGAAGATCAGGTAGGACCCCATGCCGCGCGGCTGGTCTGAGGTGTCGCTGGCCTTGGCTGTGGTCCACAGTCCCAGGAAATCACTCCAGCCCTCGCCACCCTGCTGGGCGCCACTCAGGCAGCTGGCCTGGGACGGTCCGCCAGTTAGACGATTGGACAGGCCGTGGCCATATTCATGGGCGATCACGCCGGCATCCAGGTCGCTGTCGCGATTCAGGTTGGCTGAACCCTCCTGGAACAGTTGGCCTGAAATCGTATTGCCCAAGTCAGCCACGATCAGATCACCGTCGTCATTGCCGATCATGGCGACAGGAACCGTGACTGAATTGCCATCGGCTCCTGCGCCCATGTTGATCGTGCCATTGCCGCCTTCGTTGTTGATGATGACCACGGCAGAAGCACCCGCGTTTTCAGCGAGCAAGGCCTTGGTGCCGAACTCACATCCGCCGCGTCGAATCAAGGCGATGTTGCCGGCATTGAAGCCTGTCAGGGCACTGCATCCCTGGTTGGGCGTACCGCTACTGGCGTTGACCAGCTCAAGCGTACCGATGGTGCCAGGATCGCTTAGGGGTTCCCCCCAATTGGCACTGCGGGCGTTGTAATCGCCCGCCGTGGCGGCGGGTTCGTTAACGCGGAGAGTTGCTGGAGAGGCACCGGTCCAGATGAACATCTGCATGCGCGGGGCAAAGCCGTCAGGCGGCGTGCCGAAGTTGGC
>JBCDLQ010000219.1:0-5101 GCA_039414335.1 Pseudomonadota bacterium
CGTAGCCGCGACTACTGGAAGCGATCGGAAAAAACCAGGTCTTGCTGCGAGTCGTCGTTCAAGACCGTGATTTGAATTGCGGCCGTACCCAGCTCACCCCCGTTCGGATCGGTTAGCTGAATCGTGAACTCCTCATCCATCTCAGCGATCAGGTCTCCGGCGATTCGAATACTGCGATCTACAGACTCGACGTTGGGCAGGAAGCCCACACCGCCTGACGGCAAGAGTGCACCAACAAAGTCATCGGCATTCGCTGGGTTGAATCCGCTTCCGACAATCGACCAGTTCACGCCGTCAATGTCTCCCAGGAAACCCGAACGTCGGATGCGGAAGATGACTTCGCTCGATCCGCTGTTGCCCTCCGTCACGCTGCTGCCACTCAGGGCTTCAACGCTGATCAAGCTTTCATCATCAGCGATAAAAGCGTCCACTGAACCTGCCGTGTTGTCGACGAAGCAGCCCGTTGGGTTGATCAAGCTCAGTCGATAACTCTCATCGCCCTCAAACTCGGCGTCTCCTGCGACCTGCAGCACGATGTCTCGCGTGACTTCTTTAGGGGCCATGACAACCGTGACGGTACCGATATCTCGGTTGACGAAGTCATCATCGCTGATGCCGTTCGGTCCAACCGAGGACAGTTCCACCTGGAAACTGCAGAAGCCACTGACCGTGTCGCTGCGAACGGCCTGGAAGATTTGCTGCGAGCCGATCAGAAAGTCTCCTTCCTTCAGGTTGATCGCCACAGGCCTGAGAGACACGATCGGATTGGAGAAGATCGAATCGTCGTTAATGATGGTGCCGCTGCGACCAGTGATGTCCCCAGGGGCTCCGTTGGTCACAACACCCAGAGCCAGGCGGAATTCCTCACTGGCTTCCGCGGTAGTGTCGCCGACCACCTCAATGATGACCTGAGCTTCCGCAACATCAACTCCAAAGACAACACTGCCGCCCGCCCAGCTAGCCGCTGAAAAGTCACTGGCGTCCGCCGGATCAACGCCAAAGCCCGATATCATCCAGTTGGCCGTCGTGCTCGCGCGCTTGTCGCCGTTGCGCGTCAAGATAAAGGGAAAAGTCGTCAACCCGCTGTCGCCTTCATTGAGGGCGACCACGGTTCCAAGAGACACCTCAACGATCGGCGGCTGCAGTTCATGCGCGCCGATGTCGGGCAAGTTGCCGGGACCGAATTGGCGGGTAAAGTCTGCGCCACGCTGATCGTTCTGAAGGGAAGTGGTGGGATCTGATCGATTCAGCGCCACTGCGCCGGCTCCGAGCGGGGCAATCGGGACACAGCGCGGATTGTTGCTGGCTCCGGCCCTGACGGTACAGCCCATATCCTGAACCGCATCGAGTCCAGCAACGTTGGAGAATTCATTGGCGCTGTTCATGCCATTAATCTCGAAGGCATCGTCACCAAACTGGGATGAGAAGACGTTCAGCGTCGAACTGCCGAAGAGCCCCACATTCCCATTGGTCGCCCCAAAGTTGTCAGCCAGTAACGTACCGCTTAGGGAGACGGTTGAGTTGTCGGCCCTGAGCCCACCGATACGGGGCGGCCCCAGCGTATCGTTTTCAGCAATCGTGACGTGTTCCAAGTTAAGAGTGCTGTCGATCACGTGGATGCCCCCGACTCCAAACTCGTCGATACCGCTACTTGGGCTGACATTACCCACAATCGTGCTGTTGCTGATGTTGACATCAGATCGAAGCGCAGACAGTCCAGCGCCCTGACGCGGTATTGAGAAGTTAAGATCTGCCGCGATGAATCGATTCTGATGCAGCGAGGTGGAAGTGATCGTCGCTGTGATGTCCTGAAGATAAAGACCGGCAGCACTGTTATCACCGATATAACTGTTACTGATCAGTGCAAAAGCACTCGGACTACCCATCATGTCGCCGGCGCCGCTCACTGTGACGGTACGACCCCGATTGGGAATCAGCGAGCTTGATAGGCCCTCCAAGGCTGCATTCTGAGATAGCCAGTTGTTCGAAAACAGCAGGGACCTTACGGATCCAATCGTTAATGCGGCGGCAGAGGTGCGCCGGTTTTCGGTAGCTGGAGCAGCAAATTCGATCTGATTCGAGCTAAACGTCGAGCTTGTGATGGTGACAGTATCGCTAAAAGCCGTAGACACCGCTCCTCCTTCGATCGCTATGTTGGATTCAAAGCGAGAGTCTGATATTGACAAGTCGGCGCCGGCCACGTGGAGCCCACCACCGGGGCCTGACGGAACCTCGTTCAGAGAAAACAGCGACCGCTCGATACGCACGCTTGGGGAACCTCCACCCAAATCGACCCCCAGAACTGCCACCGCGCCACCTGCTGGATTCGCGATGCCCGAAGAATTGTTCCGGTTTCGAAGAAATTCCACGTCGGAAATCAACAGCGTGTGGAAAGGCAAAGAGAACTCCGCACAAATCGCAGATCCAGAGCCATTACAAGGCGTACCGCCACCGACCGTTCGATTTTTGATCACGTCTTCTATTCGCAGATTGATGAACTGGAAGTCTCTTGTGAATTCAGAGGAAGGCTGCAGAACGAACATGCCCAACGGATTGGAAGGCGACAGGCGCAGGACCGCCTTGTTGTCCGAGGAAGGCCCGATGAGTCGAAATGGGTTTTCCATGACGATCCGATCGGTAAATTCAATGGGGCCAAGACCTACCGGAATTAGGATATCGACTGGAGCTGGCGGAGAGAGACTCGATCCCGGTTCGCAGTCCGGGAAATCCTGCCCACCGACATCAACGTTAAGCAAGGCCTCAAAGAGAGAACACTCGCCGTCAGAACTGGTGTTGTAAGCATCCGTGGTCACATTGATCGTTTGCGAAGCGACCGAAAGCGAGGTTCCTGCCAATAGCATCAGCATCAACCAGCGTGCAAACTGCGCGGTGTCATTGAACTTCATATGTATTGCCCTCGTAGAAGTGTCGAGGGTCTTAAGCAAGTACTGCGCCAAGACGTAGTAATTGTTTTTTTTCATAGGCTTATCGCTAGATCACCATCTACTGCTGTACGGATACTCGGACGATCAACAGCCCTCTGGCGCACCTTGTCCGAATCAACGGACAGTTCGACTTTTTCAGCATCGAAGACACCGGCTTGCACCTCAGCGGGCCGCGATGCTGGTTCAGCACAACCGAGCATTTGGCGTCCAGCGTCGGCTTCAAGAAAACCAGGTCTGCCATCGGCTAAGGCTTCGCTGTAGAATCGCGACTCGCTTATTTGCACACAGCAGGAGGTGCGTCATGCGAAAGCCATCCAAAACTCAAGGCTTTTCCTTTCGAAACGATCAGTAAACGTCGCCGGGGCTTCCCCTCGGAAACCCGGGTCAAAAAGGGCGTTCGGATCGTTCACGGCAACAAGCAGCTGGTCGAGAAACTGGGGCGGAATGATCCATGTCCGTGCGGCTCTGGCCGCAGATTTCAAGCGCTGTTGCCTGAAATCTGGACGATACGAAGGCTCTAAACGCGACGACTACTTTTAAGGAATAACCATTCGACTTATTACAGCCCCTGAGACGCAGGCAGCCTCAGGGGCTGTGACCAACAGATCTGCCCCTGGAATTACCTCATCCAATTTCTGAGGCCACGGCAGCACTGGCCCCGACTTCGACACTGGATACGCCATCGTCCGATCAGTTGAGGTGTAAGATGCCGGTCGTGTTGGAACTAGACGCTGATTCTGATAGGAGTTAAAACCGCTGTGAAATCTATATTTGTCATACTGCTCTTACTGGCCGCTGGCATTGCCGTTGGCTTGTACTTTCTCGGTCAGCAGTCTCAGGACGGCTCAGCGGCCGGCCTGGTCCAGGGCAAACTGTCCGCCTGCCCCTCATCACCGAACTGTGTTTCTAGCGAAAACGGCACCGCGCAGAGCCAGAGCGTTGAGGCGCTGCCCGCCAGCGACTGGCAAAGGCTGCCCGCGGCGATCGAGGCCATGGGCGGTTCCATCACGCAGCGCAACGGCAATTACATCGCTGCTGAGTTCACTTCGAGCGTCTTCAAGTTCACCGATGACGTGGAGTTCCGCCTGGACGGCGATGCCGTTCACGTGCGCTCAGCCTCCCGCGTGGGCTATTCGGACATGAGCGCCAACCGCAATCGCATCGAAGCACTGCGAGCGCAGCTCTGACGCGAAGCCTCCACAGAATCCACCATGAAGAAAGCCGACCCTGTTTCCGGGGTCGGCTTTCAGGTCTTCTCGGGCTGTGCCCAGCGAGCCAGCGTCAGCCCTTTTCGCGGATCATGATCCGACCGCTGAAGGTCTCGGCCTCGATCTCAACGCCGCCGGAGTCGCCATCAAGACTCAGGGTCTGACCCATCTCCATCTCGTCCGAGACGCCATTGCCCCAATCGGTTCGGATGCCGCCTGAGAAGGTTTCGGCTTCGATCTGCGGTGCACTGTCCGTGCCCAGCATCAGCTCGATCGTGCCGCTATGGCCGTTCAGGCTGAGCGCTGCGCCCGGCTCCGTGTCGACGTCAAGCTCCATACCGCCCGAAACGGATTCGGTGCTAAGCCGGGTGACCTCAGAGGCCTGCAGCTCGATTCGGCCGCTGACCGTTTCGATCTCGATAGCACCCTGCGCGCCCTGCACGATGACGCTGCCGCTGACCGTCTCGTAGTCGTGGACGCTACCGCTGACACCCATGGCCTCGATGCTACCGCTGACGTTCTCGACCTCCACCTGATCAGATCCGATGTTGCGCAAGTTGATCTTGCCGCTGACATTCTCGATTTCCACGCTGGCTCCGAACAGCTCGCTGACCTGGAAATTTCCGGCGACAGCGCTGGCCTCGACGTCACTGCCTTGCGGTACGTACAGCGTCAGCTCGGAGTAGTTCGTACTGCGACTGGATTCGAAATCTTCGAAGGACTTCACGTCAATTCGCCACTCGGACTCGTCGCCTTCGATCTTTACTTCTTCGATATCGTCGCCCAGCTCGCCGATCAGTCGGAAGTAGTCTTCATCGTGACCGATGATTTCAATCTGGGCCGTGACGATTTCGAAGTCGATCGTGGCGTCGGGCGCCGCGTCGCGACGTTCATCGACAGGGTCTGCCGCCGCAGCGGTGCTGATCAGCAGCAGTGCGGTACTCAGCC
>JBCDLQ010000220.1:0-5098 GCA_039414335.1 Pseudomonadota bacterium
ATCAGGTCGAAGGAGCCACAGAAGTCAGTTTCTCTGGCTCTGAATCGCTCGCAGGTGGGTTTCAGATTCGGCTGGTTTCTCGGGACTCGGAGCTTTTGCGCCAAGCGAGTCAGGAGCTTCGGGAATTCCTGTCGAACGTGGAGGGTGTGGCCAATATTCGCGACAGCATGAACGGTGGGCAGCCCGAGCTGAGGCTGCGGGTTCGTGAGCAAGCCCGGCATCTGGGGTTTACGGCGGAGTCATTGGCTCGACAGGTTGGATTCGGCTTTGGCGGTGCGGAGATCGCTCGCGTACGACGCGATGGCGCTGAAGTGCGGGTGGTGATTCAAAATGCCCGCAGCACGCGAGACACGATCGATGACTTGATGCAGGCGCGCGTTCGCAGCAATACGGGTTCGTGGGTCTCGCTCCCCGCGGTTGCCGTGATTGAAGAGACCTATGCCTCGGCTGCTGTGACGCGCCGGGATGGACAGCGGGTCAACACGATTTCTGCCTCAATTGATCGCGACCGGGTTGCGCCTGAGGAGGTCGGGCAAGCTGTCTTCACACAGCTCGTTCCGACCCTGAGCGCGCGCTATCCCAGCGTCGATATCGTTGGCGCGGGCGAGCTGGAAGAGATGGGGGAGATTCGCCGTGAATTGGTTCATGCGCTGCTGCTGGCAGCCGTCTTGATCTATGTGCTCATGGCGGTCCCCTTGAAGAGCTATTGGCAGCCCTTTGTCATTCTGGCCATTGTGCCTTTCGGGTTTGTTGCGGCGGCCGTGGGTCACCTGATCATGGGAGTCTCCCTGTCCGTGCTGTCGTTCTTCGGAATGCTGGCGCTGACAGGTGTGGTGGTGAACGACAGCCTGGTCATGATGACGCGTTACAACCAGGCCCGCGGCGCCGGGGAGACCATCAATGACGCTCTGAATGACGCGGGCGTTGGCCGCTTCCGCGCCATCTTTCTGACAACGGCAACGACCGTGATTGGCCTGACGCCGCTGATGATGGAAACCTCGGAACAGGCACAGTACCTGATTCCGGCTGCCGTATCTCTGGCCTTTGGTGAGTTGTTTGGAACGGCTTTGATGCTGATTCTGGTGCCCGTGCTGATCGCGATCGGCGAAGATATTCTCGCGGTGCTGAGGGGTGGCACTGCTGCTGATCCAGCACCAGTGGTCACCGAGTCGTGAGTCCATTCCAGTCAAAAGCTGTTCTGGATTTGAAATCACCGCTGACCGTGGGAACGCTACTGCGTCGATTTCAAGGCAAGGTGCTCTTGACCTGGACCTTGATTCTGGTCGAGACCATGCTGATGGCGCTGATTCCGCTCCTGATCGGCCTGGCGATCGATGGACTGCTGCAATCTGACTATGAAGCGTTTCTGCAACTGGCGTGGATGATGGTTGCGCTGGTGGTTGTTGCAATTGCTCGGCGAATCTACGACACGCGAGTCTATGCAACAGCGAGGATCGTGTTGGCCAGATCGCAGGCTGAGCGCAGGGGCCACGCGGGCGTCTCAACGCTGAATGCGCGTGTTGCAATGGGCAGGGAACTCGTCGACTTTCTTGAGAGTACCCTGCCAGACGCGATGGCAGCTGCCGTTCAGCTGTTGGTCGCACTGGCTGTGTTGTTGACCTTCTCTCCGGTGCTGGCTTTGGCGAGCGCCTTGGTGGCCATCGCGATGGCCATTCTCTATGCCTGTTTCCATGGCCGGTTCTTCCGTCTGAATGGTGTCCTGAACCAGCAAAGCGAGCAGCAGGTCACGCTTTTGCGCCAGGGAGCAGGGCGGCCATTCTGGCTGCATCTGCTGCGCTTGCGCCGCGTCGAGGTTCAGCTGTCGGATACGGAAGCAGGACTCTATGGATTGGTTTTCCTCGTCTTGTTCAGTCTGGTGCTGTTCAACCTCTGGTTCGCGGCCGCAGAAATGACGCTCACGGCGGGCATGATCTTTTCGATCGTCAGTTACTCATGGGAGTTCGTTGACAGTGCGCTTGCCCTGCCGATCACGCTGCAGAGCTGGTCACGGCTGGCGGAAATCATGGCGCGAATCAATGATGATCCGCCTGTTTCGCTAGCGAAATGAAACACTGCTGCCAGGCAGCCCACCCGTTGCCTTGCTCGGGAGGCGTTTTTCTTGGCGAAGAGAGGAATCCGGCCCTACCGATCAGTGACTTGAGCTCGCTTGATGGGTGGTTCTCGCTGATCCGGATCGTCGGCTGAAGATTGACTATAGCGGGGCATTGGCGTGGTAGTGCCAGATCAACAGAGCGACGCTGCTTCGGTAGGGGCGCCAATCTTCGCCCATTCGTTCAGCTTGCTTGGGCGTTGGGCGTTCGGACAACTGCTTCAGCATTTGAAGGCCGGCCCGCACACCCAGATCGTCGACGGGCCAGACATCGGGTCGTCCCAGCGTGGCGATCAGAAACATCTCGGCACTCCAACGACCGAATCCCTTGAGGCGTGTGACCGCTTTGATCACCTCCTCATCGGAATGCATATGTAGCGCCTCGGGTTCCAGCTCCCCGGCAATCAAGGCATCCGACAGGCCGCGGGCATAGCCGATCTTCTGCTTGGACAGGCCCTGCGATCGGAGCGCTTCATCGCTGAGTGCCAGCAGTCGTTCGGGCTGAAGATCGTGATCCAGTGCCGCCCGCACCCGCCCGAAGATCGTGGCGGCCGCCGTCACTGATAACTGTTGACCGACGATGATTCGCAGCAAGGTCTCGAAGTTGGCGCCGCCGCGGCGGCGTTCTTCGGGATATCCAACCAGCGCGAGCGCATCGGCAATCTCCTGATCCCGACCAGCGAGCTCGTCCAAGGATCGTTTGAGATCTTGTTGAGTCAGTTGGAAGGGCGAGGGCACTCCGTCGATCTCACTTGGTTTCAAAGCGGTCGCGGAAGAGCACCAGCTCTGTTTCGACCGTTGCGCTGTTGTTGTCGGACACGCCATCGATAAAGCCGGCGGGCGGTGTGATCTGGGCGGTGTTGATGATCAGCTGAGCACCACCTACGATCACGGCAGTCAGCTCGAATTCAACGCTGGCGCCGCCCGGAAGATCGACCGTCGAGTCGATGTTGCCGCTCCCGGAGGCTTGTCCACAGCTTGCGCCGCTCGCGGCCGCGCAGGTCCAGCTGGCAGACCCCAATTCGGGCGGCAGTAGATCGGTGACGCCAACGCCAATGGCGGCGTCATTGCCCAGATTGCTGACCCCGATTCGATAGGTGATGGTGTCGCCTACCTCAGCGCCGTTGAGTGACGCCGATTGGGTGACGGCCAGGTCATTGCCCCCGGCGAGGGTGAGACGCAGAATCTGGTTGTCGTTCTCACTGACAACGCCAAAGCTGACGACGCCGAACAAGGGCGGCAGGTTGGCGACGGTCAGCGTTGCGGCAGAGGCGTCAATGCTCGTGCTCGCCACCAGCAGGTCGAAGTCGTACTGTCCTGTTGGGGGGACAAAGCCCAGGTCCGCGATGATTTCTCCGCTCAAGACGGCTGTGTTCGCATTGATGGCCGCATAGCCATCGGGATTACCGACGGTGGCCTCGGTCACGCGCTCCAGACCATTGATGCCGAAGTTGATCTCGCCGTCGGCGTTGAGAAAGACTTCGTCTGCGCTGATCAAACTGGGATTCATGGACAGGCGCGCGTCGAAGGTGGCGGGCAAACTGCCGTCGACCTCGGCGATGACCAAATCGTCGGCTGTCAGGATCGTTGAGTTGAGGATCAGGTTGGCTGAAATACGGCTCTGGATGTTGTTGCTGTCCCCTTGTATTTCGCCGAGTATCATGGTGCCGCCCAGCGTGATCGTGGACTCACTGATGGTCAGGCTGGCGTCAATGTCGACTCGGCTGGCTTCGTCCGTCGTGATGCGGGCGATGGACAACTGGTCGGCGATCAGTTCCGAGCCCTGGGCCAGCGTGATGGTCGTGTTATTAGAGTTACGCTGGATGTTATCGGCAACGACCTCGACGACTCGGAAGTCATCGATGGCGAGACTGGACTCATAGATGTCGACCTGCGTTTGTTGCGTGACTTCCCCGCCGTTTAGAGAATCTGATTCACCGATCTGAATGTCGCCTTCAGCTTCGATGGATACGCGTCGCCATTCGTGGGTGGAGGAAGAACTCGCGACGGAATTTTCATTGATAGCGAGGGCTCGACCGAGCTGGAAGTTGTTCGTGCTGTCCACATCCACAAACCGGACATCGGTCAGACTGGAATTGACATTGACGGTGGCGCTGGTGTTCTCATTGCCCGCAAAGGCATCGGCTGAATCGATTTCATTGGCGACAACGGTCACGTTGTTCATGCTGAACGCGGGAACAGTGGAGACGATGGTCAGACCATCGCCGTTCGCATCGATCTCTCCAACTTGAACTTCACCACCGCGGATCGTCACGTCCTGAATCGATGCGCTGCCATTGACCGTAAAGACCGTCCCTTCCGGCGCTTCGATGTCCGTTCGTCCAACCTGAAGGTCGCCGTTATTAAGATTGATGACTGTCGCGGCGGGGCTGATGCCGTCAATGACCAAGTTCCCTGTCGCCGTGGGTGACGCTGCGACCTCAGCGGCCTCGGCATAGCCCACGCGAATCCCATCGTCGGCATTGATATCCGTATCGATGGCGCTCAGGCTGCCCGCGGCCGATCCCACACCCGCTGCCTGGCCGATGGCCACAACGCCATCGCTGTCTGCGCCACCAAGCCCAGTGCGCAAAACACTTGAATTGGCTTGAAGTCCGCCACTGGCGAGCAACATTATGATTGTATCGCCCTTTGCCGAATTCCGCATCATTTGCGGTAACCGAAGCCTTTACCGACGACCACTCCTGCGACCTGTTACCATCGGCCCATGCAAAATAAAGCCATGTTCCGCTGACGGCGAACAGCACCAATGCAAAGAACAAAGAGACAAATAGAAACTGGGCACGTGGCATGAATCATCACTCCAGGCGACTGATCAACATGGGTCAAAAATGAGCGACAAACCTGCGTGAAAGCACAGGTGACTTCTAACGTCATCGTACCAAAGCCTGTAGAATACCGCGCTGATTTCAGTCACGCATCTGCCAAACAACAGACTCATGATTAAGCCAGAATTTTCGAAGCAAC
>JBCDLQ010000221.1:0-5064 GCA_039414335.1 Pseudomonadota bacterium
GTCGAAGTTCCTCTGGGTCTGCCGACCTGTAACCAATCGTCAAGGCTCCATGGCTTATAGTGACGCTTGTGCGATCAATCTGCTCGCAACTTTCTTTGGCACTTTCTCAGGAACCAAGATGAACCAGAAGCGCTTCGCTTTGATCGGCCTGCTGTTGACTGGCCTGCTGGCTTCCACCACGGCCCATGGCGGCGGCAATGTCTGTGTGACCATTGCCAGCGGTAACTGGAGTGACCCGATCTGGGACTGCGGGGGCAGCAATACGACGCCGAGTGAGGTGGATGACGTCACGATCGGGGTCGGGCACACGGTTTTGCTGGATCAAGACGTCACTATCAATACGCTGTTCATCGAGCCGGGCGGTGACTTTAACGTCGGGCCTAGTGCCAATGATTTGGAGCTGGAAGTTGAACAGTCGGGCTCCGATTTGAGTAACGCCATCATCGATCTATTTGGCGACTTCACGATCCGAGCCAATGTGCCTGGAGCGACCAATGTCGACATCACCCTGGGCGCTATCGATGGTGCCTTTGACTTCAGGGTGTTTAGCGATGACGACATCACGATCCTCGGTGCCCTCGGTGCCAACACGCCGCTGGCGTCTTACCAGCATGATTCACTGGGAGTGATCACGCTGACGAGATCCATCACGACAACGGGCAATATCGTGATGGAAGGGGAAACGCGGATTGCGGCCCCGGTCGACTTGTTTGCCCAGAACATCTTCCTGATCGAAACCATTGACGCGGACCTTGTGGCGGCGGACTGCTCGCTTACCATGACCGCAGCCCAGGAAGTGCATTGGGATAGCACAATCGTCGGCTCCTTCGTGCCCCTGCAGTCGCTGACCGTGACGGCGCCGAATGCCATGAACATGGCCGGTAACGCCAGGACCACAGGTGCTCAGGACTACAACGTGGACCTGAATCTACGCAGCAATCTGACCTTGACCGGCTCCCAAGTGACCTTTAATGGTGAGCTCCTGTCCCTCACGGGGAGTGCGACGGGCTTCAACATGACCGTCAATGGCAATGCCCAGTTCAACACCTCCCAGAACCCGACTTCCAATCCAGGCGTCAGCTTGCCGGTCGAGAATCTCACGGTGACGGGCGAGGTCGAATTCGATATGGGTGGCGCGGGGACGGTCACGACGTCCAGCGCTCAGACCTACCAGGGCGCCATGATCCTGAACAACGACATGGCCTTTGGCGCCTCGCAGGCGACCTTTGGTGGCGTGGTTATCTCGGCCAACGGCGGCGCCTTTGGCTTTGATGTGATCGTGACCGGCGATGCGCGGTTTACGAGCTCCCAGGACGGCGTCCTGAATCGCGGCTCGGACGCGCCCATCCAATTGCTCACGGTGTCCGGAAATGCCGAGTTCGATATCAATGGCGGTGGCAGCATCACCACGATCGGCGCGCAGAACTACCAGGGCAGCATGACCCTGAACTCTGATGTGACCTTCAACAGTACGGGCGCTGGAAACATCACCCTTCGTAATTCTGGCGGGCCGCACCAGATCACGATGAACACCACCGGGACCACGACCTTCGCCGGCACCATCGGTGCGCCGGCCCACGCCAGCATCACCACGAACGCCGGGGGCTTGTTGATTTGTGCCAACGGGACGGTGATCAACGTGGACAGTACGACCGTTGCCACCACCTTTAACGACACCCTCCGTCTGGGCTCCAGCCAAATCTGTACCATCAATCAACTCGGTGGCGCCGATATTGTCTTTAACGGGCCAATCGCTCAAACGGGCGGTGGACCCAAGCGGCTGTTCGTCAACGATGTGAGCGGACGCACCGTGTTCAACAACACGGTTGAGCTCGGCGTGCTCACCACCAACGACGGATTGGGTGATGACGTCACGGTGATCAATACCAATTCGTTCCGGTCCGTCCAGGGCGGTTCCAACAACGGATTCCTGACCTTCAACGACCCGGTTCAGATTCTGCAGAACGTGACCTTCGCACCGGGCGGTAATGGTCGATTGATCTTCAACAACACGGTCGATGAGGGACCTGGGGCCACGGGTTCGAACGTGATCATCAATTCAGGCACTCAGACGCGTCTCGGTCCCGTAGGCACACTCATCCCGATTGACAGTCTGACTACCGATGGCATTGGCAGTACCCAGATCAATGGCGACGTTCGCACGGACATCGATCAGTTCTTCAACGACCCGGTCTTTATCAATGCCCCGGCAACGGTCGCCGGCACCAATCTGAACTTCAACAGCACGGTCGATCTGCAGGTCTTCGATCTGACCCTGGAGGGTGAAGACGCCGATCTGGAAGCGCCTGTATCGGGCTCCGGTAATCTGATCAGCAACATCGGCCTGGACCTGGATGTCAACGCGAACAACGTCTACACCGGTCAAACGCTGATTCAATCCGGCACCCTGGATCTGCAGGCTTCGCCGACGGCGAATGCCTTGTCCTTTAGCCCGCAGATCGCCCTGGCCAGCGGGACCATTCTGCGACCCAATGGCGGCGACAACATCTTCGAGCTGCAGAACACGCAGACCTTGTCGGGCACGGGCCTAGTGCAGGGCAATCTCATAGCCCAGTCTGGTTCGATCATCCGTCCCGGTGACAACCTCGGCGATGGAATCGGCAGCCTCACTGGGCAGGAAGTGGCATTGAATGGCGCGACCCTGGCCGTCCAGCTGCAGGGCAACGCTCGAGGGTCGGAACCCGATCGCTTGATTGTGGACACGATCGTCATCGTTCCTTCGGCCTCGTTGGATGTCGAAGTCACGGCGGCGCCGTCGCCGGGGGAGAGCTTTCGGATCATCGAGGTAGCCACGAGCCTGGGCGGTACCTTCAATGGCCTGCCTGAGGGCGCCTTTCTGACGGCTCCCGATGGGTCGAAGTTCGGCATCACCTACCAGGGTGGCGACGGCAACGATGTGGTGCTGGAGTTCTGCGCCGACCTGATCGAAGTCAACAGTATCGCCGACGGTGGCCCGGGCTCCCTGCGCGAAGCCGTGGCCGGCGTCTGCCCGGGTGGCACGATTACCTTCGCAGCCGGCTTCTTCCTGGCGCTGAACTCGGAGATTCAGGTCGATAAGGCGTTTACCATCGATGGCGGCCTTTTCGACGTCGAGATTTCTGGCAGTGAAACCAATCGCGTCTTCAATATCACCTCGACGGGTGACCTGACCCTGAACCGAGTCACGGTCAGCGACGGACGGTCCGGAAGCCCTGGCGGCGGCATCTTCAATGCGGGCACCCTGTCGATCATCGATAGCTTCCTGACCAACAATGAAACCACCTTCCTCGGCAAGGGCGGCGGCGCCATCTACAACGAGGACAGTGCGGTGCTGACGATCGAGCGCAGCACCTTTACGGACAACCAGGCGGCGCGAGGCGGCGCGATCTTCAACAACCTGAACGAGTTTGCGGCCGACGGAGTGCTGACGATCACCAACAGCACCTTCAGCGGCAACGGAACGGCGGCCCTCGAGGGCGGTGCCATCCATAACCGCGGCACGATGACCGTCACCAACAGCACGATCGCCAACAATGGCGCGGCCGGTGCCCTGGGCGGCGGTACCTACACCTGGAACGGCGATCAGACCTTGATCAATACGATCGTCGCCGACAACACGGGCAACGGCGACTGCCGTATCGACCTGGGCAACAGCACGGAGAGCAACACGGCCAGCCTGCTGGAGAGCGGCAACTGCGATGCGGCCCTGACCGATGACCCGCAGCTGCAGTCGCTGGCCGACAACGGCGGCAGCACGCAAACGCTGGCGCTGGACTTGCGCAGCCCGGCGGTCAACGCGGGTGACAACGGCTTGTGCCCGGCCACGGATCAGCGCAGCGTCGCCCGTCCGCAGCTGGGTGACTGCGATATCGGTGCCTATGAGCAAGAAAATCTCGCCGTCATCTACGTCAACGAAAACGCCCTCCGTCTCGGCCCGCCCTGTAACCAGGGCGCCTGCTGGGGCAATCCCTACTTCAATCTGCAGGACGCGCTGGCGATCGCCGTCAGCGGCGCCGAGGTCTGGGTGGCGCAGGGTGTGTACTACCCGGATATTGGGGCCGCGGTAGCGAACGATGACCCGACGGCGCGATTCACTCTCCCCTCTGGCGTATCCGTTTACGGAGGCTTCAACGGCACGGAGACCGAGCGCGAAGAACGCGCACCTGAAATCAATGTGACCATTCTGTCCGGCGATATCGACAACAACGACACGGACGGCGACGGCAATCAGATCGCCGAGAGTGTCAGTGATATCCAGGGAACGAATGCCTACAACGTGGTCGCGTTGGGCAACCCGACGGGGACGGTTATCGTGCTGGACGGCTTCACGATCACGGCCGGTTCGGCCCTCGGTAATGCACCGGACGAGCAGACTGGCGGTGGCATCGTCTGCCCGCCGGGTCCGATTGCCAATCACCTCTTCAACGCCATGGTCTGGATCGGTAACCAGGCCAGTAGCGGCGGGGGCGCCTTGGCGCGCTGCAATGGCACGATTACTAACTCGGCCTTTATTGCCAATGCCTCTGCCAACGTCGGTGGCGCCGCCATTTTTGAAGACGCACCGACACTCGAAAACGTTGAATTCATCAACAACTCAGCAACGCTCGACGGCGGTGCAATCATTGGCGATGACCTGATCGCGGATCGCGTTCTGTTCCTCGGCAACCAGGCAGGCAGCGACGGCGGCGCCGTATCGCTGATCGGTGCGCCCACGATCACCAACAGCCTGTTCAGCGGTAATGTTTCAGGTGCTCGAGGCGGGGCGCTGTACGCGCGCGGCGAGGGCGTTCTGAGCGGTGTCACGCTGACAGCCAATCGGTCCACCCAGGCGGGCGGCGCCATGTTCTACGATCCGGATGTCTCCCGCGGCGGCGACTTCCTGTTCCTCAACAGCGTGATCTGGAACAACGAAGACGTCAATGGCATCGGCACGATCTCAATCGTGACGCTCAATGGTCCGAGTGCCGCCGTGTCATTCAATCACACGCTCTATCAGGGTTCTGGTGGCAGCACCAACTGGAATCCGCTCGCCGGTAATGATAGCGGCGGCAATATCGACACCGA
>JBCDLQ010000222.1:0-5038 GCA_039414335.1 Pseudomonadota bacterium
CGCGTCCAGCCGGACTGCTCGCGCGCCGTCCTGGCTGGCCAGGCCAGTGAGTCGTTCGGGACGGCGCTCGAAGACCTCGGGTAAGCGGCCGCTGCCGTCTGCCTGTTCGGTCAGGTCGAAGATATCCAGCCGGGTCAAGGCGCCACCGCGACCGATCAGGGCAATGTCCAGGCGCTGACCGGCCCGGTCTTCATCAACGATCAGTCGATAGCTGTCCTGGTCTTCGCCTGCGAGTTCTCCAATAATGCGCAGTCGCTCGCGGCCCGTGGGCAAGGATAGCTCGACGGCCTGGTGCAGGGCGTCGTTGGGCTCGGCGTCGTAGGCCATGCGGGTTTCCGCCTGCAACGGCGACGAGGCGACCGCCATCAATAGTGCAAGGAAGAATGGTGATGAGGTGACGCGACGCATGGCGGTTTCTCCAGCAGTTTTGCGTTATTCGGGTGAGGGCTGCAATGATCTCTATGGATCGCGCGGCCCCTGGACCAATAACGCAAGTCCGAAGCCAAACCCGACAGCGTCTTGGATGATCGCACGCGGGCCGGGCCGCGTTGGGACCGCGTCGAACCCCTGCTTTCGAGAGAAAACCGCCATGATCAACAAGCTGATGTATCGAGTCCTGTTCAGCGTGACGCTCGCGCTGTTTGCCGCGGGTACGGCCATCGCCAGCACGCCACAGTGGCCGCCGCCAGAGCCGGTCCAGCAACGGCTGAACCAGGCCCTGGAACTGATTGACGATCTGATCGCTATCACGCCGGCCTGGTCTGACGATCTCAATGACGTCGCCTTCGATCTGGCTTTCGATGTTGAGTTGGCCATCGAGCAGGTTCGGGATGAGATCCGCTTCGTGCCCTACCGCGGCGTGTTGCGCGGCATCGAAGGGACTCGACGCAGTGGCGCGGGCAACAGCTGGGACCAGGCGCTGGTCCTGGCAGGATTGATCAAGACAATCGGCGGAGATGCACAGATTGTTCGTGGGCAGATCAGCACCAACGACGCGCGTCGCTTGCTGTTGTCGATGTTCGAAGAGGCCGAGCAAGGTGACGCCTCAACGTCTTTCGATCTCTCTTCGATGCGTGAGCGCGTAGCGCAGTACGACGAGTCACTGGCCCGATCCCTTGGCGCAAACGCCGATCCGGCACGGCTGGCCCAATCAGTGGATGAGCTGGCGAGTGAGACGTCTCGGCTGGAAGGGCAGCTGATGGAGTTGCTGTCGACAGCTGATATCGAGATCAGTCGTGATCAACCGATCGATTCTCTGCTGGTCGCCGTGGCCGAAGACTATGCCTGGGTTCGCTGGCGCCTCGGGCCGGGTGATGAATGGCAGGCGGTGCATCCGGCCTTCGGCGCGCTGGCGGCGCCGGAGGTGACCATCGCCGCTTATGTTGATGAGCAAGTTCCCGAAGCACACCAGCATCGTGTCGCCTTCGAACTGTTCATCGAGCGACGGAGCAACGGCCGCGTGGAGCGCGTGCCGATCATGCAGCGCTTCGAGCGCCCAACGGCGCAGCTGCACAAGGAGCCGCTGAGTCTGGGTTTGGCACCGCTGCCGAACGGCAACCTGGACGAGGGCGCCCTGCTGGTGCCGTTGCTGAATGGTCAGCTGGCCCCCGGCGCACAGGCGGTGACAGCCCTGGGTCTGACGGCGGATGCCGGTGATGCAGCGACGGCGGCGGGCCAGCTGTTCGCCACCGTGTCCAACCGCATGGGCAGCGCGCTCGATGCGCTGAGCCAGGCTGCCGGAGACGATGAGACTGCCGGATTGGCCTTGCTGGGCGCGATTCTGGTCACCGAACTGATTCAGCCCGGTCGACCGAACCGTTCCGTCGAGCGTCGCATCGTCGATCTGCGCGAAGCGATGGATGACAGCGCCCCGGCCTTTCCCCAATCAGCGGTGGTTGGTCTGACGCTGGAGATCGATGTCGGCACCGACAACGAAGCGCGCGCGACTCGCGAGGCCCTGCAGCAACAGCGCAATCTATTGGCAGCGTTTCCCGCGCTGATGGCAAGCGCGCGAGGCGTCTTGCCGCCGGAAGAGGCGGAGCGGCTTCCTGAAATGAACAATCTGGGGACACCCCGTTGGCTGGATTTCGACCTGTTTTCGGGCAGTTCACTACCGTCACCGACGACCACTCAGCAGGTGTTTCGCGATGGCGCGCTACTGGCCATGCGCCGGACCTTTGCCGACGCGAACGGAAGGGCCGATGGTGGATTGATCTCCGTGTCCGATATCTTGAGCAATCCTGTCATGGTGGTGCGCAAGGGGATTGATGATCAGCTGATCATTGACCGGCAGGCGACGGCGCGCCAGGGCATTCGCGAGACCTTGCTTGAGTCGGCGATGGCATCGCAGGATGCAGGCTGGTCGACGCGCAGCCCTGGAGCTCTGGTGAGCGACCCGGCCGCCTTGCAGCGGCTGGCCGATGGCCAGAACTGGAATCGCCGAGCGCGTGAGATGGCCGAGGCTGACTTGAACGAAGGTTATGTGCTTGGTGTTGCCGGGACGAAGGAGCCGCACTGGTGGCGCGTTCATCCGCAAACCGGTCACACCTTAGGCATGAGTCAGCACGGTGGATCCGAAGTGGTGTTCTACGTCACCCTGGTGGGTGGTGCACTGATCTCTGCATGGTTCTTTCGCCAGAGCGTACAGAGTTGTGACGAGACTTATGCCAACAATCAGGAAATGGCGGACTGTTGCATCGTCGGTAATCTGGGTGCGACTTACGGAACGACGGTCGTCACCGGCGGCTGGGGAGCCTCCGGCGTTGCACCTTGGGCTGCCGCTGTCGGTCGCCTGAAAGCCAGCACGCAAATTGCGCTCGGCCTGGCCGTCGAAACAGGAACGAACGTCGCGGTTGGTGAAGCGACCAGCGGGCCCATCGATGCCATTTGCCAGCGCTACCTGGCCAGTGGTGGTGGATAATCCTATTTGATCAACTCGTCTGGATGACCCATGAAGGATTTCACAAAACCCACCCAGACCAAGGAACAGCAGCAAGCGGGACTGACTCGTCGCCTGGTGCAGTTACAGGTCGTCGGTACGCCCATCTTCATCGGCGCCATCCTTTCCGCGATGGCCTACTTCGGTGACATCGCCGTCCTGCCGATGTTTGAAGATCGCCAGTTCGCTCTGAACGCGCTGCTTCTGTTTGGCGTCGCTTTGGTCGTTGAGAGTGTGCTGACGATCAAGACCGTCCGGGCCCTGGCGGCACTTCGTTCTGGCGAGCCATGAGCCTCGCTTACGCCGTCGATCGATCGGTCACCGTCGATCAATTCGTCGACTTGCTGCGGCGCTCGACGCTGGCCGAGCGCCGACCCGTTGATGACCGCGACTGCATCGCCGGCATGCTCGCCCATGCGGATCTCACCGTATCCGCCTGGGAGGGTGAAACGCTGGTGGGTATCTCGCGCTCCGTGACGGACTTTCACTACGCCTGCTATCTGTCCGATCTGGCGGTGGCTGAATCTCATCAGCGCCAGGGTATTGGTCAGGCGTTGATCCGGGAGACCGAAAAACAGCTGCAGCCGGGCTGCCAGGTGATTCTGCTGGCCGCGCCGGATGCGCATGGCTACTACTGTCCCCTGGGCTTCGAGGCGCACCCCCGCTGCTGGATCAAGCCACGGGCCTGACCGTCGCGTTCAGGTGGCGCTACCGATTCGGTCGGGCAGGACAAAACGCGAGCGGGCCTGCTCTGAAAACAGGCGGTCGGCACTGTACCACTTCAGGAGCGGATTGGAATCCAGCAGGTCGGCATTGGCGTCGAGGAACACCTGGAACTCATCCGCTTTCGATTGCGCCTTACGCTCGGCGATCAGACTCAGAAAGGCGCAGGTAATGGTCGCGTTGTATTTCTCGGGCGCACCGGCTTGCTGTGCCATGGTCTGAATCGTGCCGGCATAGATCGTCAGGGCCCCCAGAAAACCGCAGCGATCCAGCAGATGAAAGGCCACGTCCAGATGGTCTCGATGGCCGAAGTCGGCGGGCTCGATCCGGCCTTGTTCGAAGGCCGTCAACAGCGTCGATGAATCAGCCACGCTGGCCGTCCTCTTGCAGCTGATGACTGTCCTTTGCGGACAGGTCGAGCTCATAAACGTCGCGGAGCTTGGCAATCTTGTCCAGCGTGGCGGGAGAGAAGGGTGCCTTGCCCTCGAAGCTGTGCAGGGTGATCCCTTCGAGCAGATCGCCGAGGGAAATTTCCAGGTGTTCAGCCAGGGCCTTCAGGACTTTCAGAATCCGCTTTTCCATCCGCACGCCCGTCTGAACTCGTACGATCGATCGTTTGTTCATGAAGTGTTACCTTGATACCAAAATACCAGTGTAACAAGATTTCGATCGAGTGGTCAGTTCTGCGAATCGCTGCCCTTGGCCAGCCTCAAGGTGATCGACGCGCCTGCAGGTCGAGCAGCTGGGATTCGAGAAAGCGACGTTCGGCGTCGTTGCTGGTTTGGTCAATGGCTGACTGCAAATGTTCGCTGGCCGAGGCGAGGTCGCCCGACAGGTCAGCAAGGCGGCTGCGAGCCAGAAGCAGCGGTAGGTAGCTGTCGAGCGTCGCTTTCTGCAGGCCGTCGAGCAGGACCAGACCTGAGGAAATCTCTCCTGCTTCACCGAGCGCGACGGCGCGGTTGAGCGTGACTACGGGATTCGGCGCCTGCTGTTCCAGCAGAGCGTAGAGGGCCGCGATCTGTGGCCAGTCGGTGCTGGCCGCCGATTCGGCTTCGCAGTGCAGGGCGGCAATTGCGGCCTGGGTCTGGAACGGACCCGGCTGCTGGCGGCCCAGCACGTGCTGCA
The DNA here is from genome assembly GCA_039414335.1 of Pseudomonadota bacterium. Lineage (GTDB taxonomy): Bacteria > Pseudomonadota > Gammaproteobacteria > Xanthomonadales > Wenzhouxiangellaceae > Wenzhouxiangella. The sequence goes on from JBCDLQ010000222.1 coordinate 4,787, forward strand.
AGCGTGTGCTGGCTTCCTCGATGCGGCTCTTCTGCCAGAGGCTGCGGTCCTGACGGGGCAGGGGGATGACTTCTCCTGTTTCACTCACGCGTGCCGGCAAGCGGGAGGCCTGGAATAGCATCAGGCAGAGCAGGCCATCGAGTTCGCTGTGACCAGGGTAGAGGCTTAAGAGCAGGCGAGTCAGCCAGATCGCTTCGTCGCAGAGGCGGGCGTCGGTGACATGATCAGCCCGCGCACTGTAGCCCTGATTGA
>JBCDLQ010000223.1:0-4976 GCA_039414335.1 Pseudomonadota bacterium
CGACCAAGCGGCCAAGCTCGCGACAGTCATTCGGTACGGCCAGTCGCCGACTCATCGCCTCGATGGGCTCCAGACCGCGGAGCTCGTGCCCGCGGTGAGCCGGCCACTCGTCTTCAGGCGTCAATGCCTTGCCCAGATCGTGAACCAGGCTGGCATAGCGAACCGCCAGGGACGCATCCAGTTCGGCTGAACGATCCAGCACCATCAAGGTGTGCCGACCGGAGTCGATTTCCGGGTGGTATTGGGCGGTCTGAGGCACCCCGAACAGGGCATCGATTTCCGGGAATACCACCGCCAGCGCCCCGACCTCGCGCAGGATATCGAAAAAGCGCGAGGGGGCGTCATGCATCAGGGCGCGCCGGGTTTCCTGCCAGATTCGTTCGGGCACGAGATGATCCAATTCGCCAGATTCCACCATCGTTCGACAGCAGGCGAGCGTGGCCGGCGCAATATGGAACTCGCTGAAGCGAGTCGCGAAGCGCGCCAGTCTCAGGACGCGCAGGGGATCTTCCACAAAAGCGTCGGAGACATGCCTCAGGCGGCGATTGACCAGATCCAGCCGGCCATCGAAAGGGTCTATCAACTGCCCGTCAGCATCCAGGGCCATGGCGTTGACCGTGAGATCGCGCCGCATCAGGTCTTCTTCCAGCGTGACCTCGGGCCCCGCATGGAAGTGGAAGCCGCGGTAGCCATGACCGGATTTGCGCTCCGTGCGCGCCAGCGCGTACTCGTCCTTGCTGTAGGGGTGGAGAAAGACGGGAAAGTCCCGACCGACCGGTTTGAAACCTCGTTCGAGCATGGCGTCCGGGCTCGAGCCCACGACGACAAAGTCTCGGTCGGGAGACTCTAGCCCCAGCAGCTGGTCACGGACCGAGCCACCGACCTGATAAACCTCCAGGTCCTGAGTGGCCGGATCGTGGTCAGTTGCCGTCACGGCGGGCAGCTCGCCGGAAGCTCTGATAGCGCGACTGACGCCCGCCGTTGCCCAGCCAGCTGGGCGCCTTCTCGGACAGGCCCCAGGGCTGGATACCCAGCTCGATCAGACCGTTGTCGGTACAAACGCTATCCAGCTTGAGTGACCTGTAGTTGTCGCTGGAGAAGGGTTTGCCGGGCACGAAATCAAAGATCCTGCCCTGCAGCCAGCCGAGGGCGTTGGGAAGACCGATCACCCAGCGTTTCAGCTCAAGCTGTTTGGCCACCCACTCGACCAGTTCCTTCAGGGTCCAGACCTGGGAACCACCGAGTTCATAGATGCGACCGTGACTGTCTTCTGTCTGCAGGGCGCGAGCGACTGCTTCAACCACGTCACCGACATAGACCGGCGCAAACTTGGCGCCAGGGCGGGCCAGCGGCAGCACCGGGGAGATCTTGAGCAGATCGGCAAAGCGATTCAGGAAGCTGTCATCGGGCCCGAAGATCGTCGACGGGCGCAAGATCGTCGTGACCAGTTGGCCGCCGCGCCAGGCCGCCATGACCTGCTCCTCGGCCTGACCTCGCGTTATCAGGTAATAGCTCTCGCCCAGCCCCGCATTCAGCGCGCTCATATGGACCAGACGCCCGACGCGAGCAGCCTCGCAGGAAATGATCAGGTTCTCAACGAGCTTGACGTGGGCCCGGCGGAAACCTCGACCGCCAAAACCACGTTCATTGAGAATACCGACCAGGTTGATGGCCACATCATGGCCCTCGAGGGCGCGCGTCAGCGAATCCAGATCGTAGGGATTGGTCTGCTTGAGCGTTACGCCGGGAATGACCGCTCGCTCACGCGCTCCGGGCGCATAGCGCGTGGCAATGGTGATCTGGTGTCCGTCTTTGACCAGTCGTCGGGACAGATGGCCACCGACAAAACCCGATCCTCCCAGAATAAAAACCTTCATGACTCCCTCGTGAAAAAACGGCTGCAGCCTGAACAGGGGTGCATTCTACCCCTCATGGCGTGCAACTGAAGACTGGCGGCGTTGCAGCCGCCGATTCGCGCACATGATCAGCCAGCACAGCCGGCTGTCGCCCCAGATGCCATTCGTACAACGTCGCGAAAGCCAGCACTCGGGGTACGTAGTCGCGTGTCTCGAAAAACGGCAGGGTTTCCAACCAGACATCCGAGTCCGTCATAGGGCGGCTGTCCAACCATCGGTTCACGGCGCCTGCCCCGGCGTTGTAAGCGGCCGCTACATGAATCCAGCGGCCATCGTACTGATCCTGCAGCTCAGCCAAGTGGGCGACGCCCAGGGGAATATTGACGACGGGTCTCAATAGATCGGCCCGCCCGCCGTAAGGCAGGCTATTCCGTCGTGCGACGGCCTGGGCCGTGCCTGGCATCAGCTGCAGCAAGCCACGCGCACCCGCTGAAGAAATCGCATCCGCCTGCATCGCCGACTCCGCCCGCATCAGCCCATAGACCAGCGCAGGATCAACGCCTCGATTCGAGGCCTCGGACAGTACCTGCTGGCGTGCCAGCAAGGGAAAGCGCAAGGTGTAGGCCGACAGCGTCCCTGCATTACCCAGCGCCGAAATCACCCGATCGTGCCAGTCCTGATCAGCGGCCAGAAGTGCAGCCTGATGCAGTTCCTCGCGAGTCATCTGACGGCTGACGCGAATCCAGGTCCAGCGCGCGTGCCAATCCAGCCCCACTCGGTCCAGCTCCAGAGCGCGCTCGAAGCGAGCGTCGCGCAGGAGGCGGCGCTGGATCGCCGGATCCACCGCCAGGTCTTCGTTACAGACCCGAAGATCCTGCCCCATGGCCTTGGCGGCCAGAAAACCGTAATAGGACGCTTCGGCCGACAAACTGGCGTAAGCCAGCAAGGCATCGGGACGCTGGAGCGCAGCCAATGCACGGCCGCGCCAGTAACGCCAGCGTCCCCGCGCCTGATCCCGAAGGTTCATGGCCTCGATCGACTCCAGTACCACGGGCCAGCGCTCGTGCGCCATACCCACCCGAGCGCGCCACTCCAACAGCTGCTGGCTGCGATGCGAGCTTGGCAAGGCATCAATCGCGGCAATCGCATCGACCTCCATGTCCACGGCCTGGAACAAGGCAATGCGCGCATCGATCTCGGCCCGCTCATCGGGGCTCCAGCTGAAACGGGTGTCCAGCTGCTGCCAGCGATCACGCGCCCGCTCCCAGTCGCTGCCGGCGAGACGCCGCAGCGTCGCCGAGATCATCAAGCGAGCCTGCTCATGATCGATCCACTGGCGGGCCTGAGACAGGGTCGGACCGGGCCGTTCCTTCAACTGCAGCCAGCGTTGCGCCCAGTAGTCCTGGTCCGCATCCAGGTAGCGACGCAGATAGCGGGCCAGTCCCTCATTGCCCGCATCGATGGCGAGCAAGAATCGCTGCCAGGCGTGTTCAGCAGTCAGGTGATTGTTTCGGCGCCACCAGTCGAACAACGGATTGCAGTCATCGGGCTGGGACTCGCCCACCACCCAAAGCACGCTAGCGCGATCTGCCAACCCATCCAGTCGACCGGAATCGAGGTCGGCTCTGGCCAGGTGACACAGCACGATCGGGTCTTCGCTGTTTCTGGCCTGACGGCGTAGGGCGGGATACTTCCCACTGCGGGCCAGCTCACGCAACCAGCGCCGCTCCAGAGAGCCGGCGAAGGACCACTCGCGATAGCGGGCCAGAAACTGTTCCATCACCGCTTCGGGTACCTGATCCAGACGCTGGCGCAGCAGTTCGAACTCAAGATAGGGACGCAAGGGGTAGTCATCGAGATCGCGGATAGCACTGAGGGCCCCCGCCTGATCGGCTCGCCCCGCTGCCGCCCAACCCTCCTGAAAGCGCTCGCGCTGTGCCTCGCGATCCTGGCCAGAGGCAGCAGGAACAAGGGCCAGCCACAGGGCCAGACCCATAACAAAAAGGCGAACTGTAGATCGTCGATTCGTCAAAACTGCGATACTCCAACAAGCCCGTTCATGATGCGTCTGCACAGCCCTTTCGACAAGTGATCATTTCAGTTTTATTGCTCTTTCTCACCGGCGTCCTGGCCGGGGTGCTGGCAGGACTGCTCGGCATCGGTGGCGGACTCGTGATCGTGCCCCTGTTCAGCTGGATGCTGATGGCCCAGGGGGTGAGCATCGATATGGCAGTCAGCGTCGCGGTGGCGACCTCCTTGGCCTCCATGCTGCTGACATCAGCCAGTGCGATCGGGTTCCATGCCCGGCGCAGAGTCATCGCCCTTGAAGTTCTGATTCGCCTGGGGCCTGCGGTCGCCATTGGTGCCGTTGCCGGCGCCGTGCTGGCAACTGTGCTCAGCGGCGACCAACTCGCCAAGGTCTTTGCCGTGGCTGCCGGTCTGATCGGTGTACGGATGTCCCTGGGCATTCGCAGCGCCGGCGCCGAGCGCGAACCGTTCCCAAGGCACTGGTGGTTACTCGGGCCAGGGATCGGTGCCGTGTCAGCCATGATCGGCATCGGTGGCGGCAGCTTCAACGTACCCTATCTGCGCTGGAACGGTTACGCCATGGTCAACGCCGTGGCCACAGCGTCAGCCTGTGGCTGGGTCATCGGACTGAGTGGAACCGTGGCCTTCCTGCTGATCGATCCCGCGGTCAGCGATCTGACACGCTTGATCGGCCACGTGCACTGGCCGGCTGCCCTGTTGATCGGAGTGGTCGGCGCCTTGGCAGCGCCAGCTGGGGTCGCCCTGGCCCACCGCCTGCCAGCGGAACGCCTGAGCAGGATCTTTGGCGTGGTGCTGACCTTGGTCGCCCTGAGGATGGGCCTGAGCTGAAAACCGGCTCAGCCGTTGCGGACGTTGTTCAGATTCAGGGTCATGGCCAGGGGCCGATGATCGGAAAACTCCACGGGCAGCGCGTCCACATCAGACACGTCCATATGCGGCGAGATCAGGATATGGTCGATGGCGCGCTTCGGCTCCCAGGAAGGAAAGGTCAGGCGCTGCGGCGAAGGAATGATCAAGCCCGCTCGATCGCAGAACTCGGTCAGTTCACGCGCGTTCGGGCTGGCGTTCAAG
>JBCDLQ010000224.1:0-4968 GCA_039414335.1 Pseudomonadota bacterium
CAGCGCAGGCAGTAGGGGTCCTGAACCTTGCCGCAGTCGCGATGGGATTCGAGAATCTCCGAGCCGGCCAGCAGCTGGCGAACGTGGCGGGCGGACTCGATCTGGCCGGGATGGGCGCGAACCGCGTGGACGCGTTCGTCGAAGGGTCTGGCCGAACCCTGGAGGGCTTCGAGGCTCATGGCGCCCAGCACGTCGGCCGCATCAATCAGATGCAGCGCCCGGTGCAGCACGAAGGCGCCATAGGCCAGCATCAGTTGCGTGCCGTTGATCAGGGCGAGGCCGTCTTTGGCCGCGAGATCAACGGGTGTCAGGCCATGGCGGGCGAGGGTGGACTCAGCTGGTTCCGGGCCGCTGAAGTCGGGCTGCCAGCACTGGCCCTGACCGATCAGGGGCAGGGCAAGGTGGGCCAGCGGCGCGAGGTCACCGGATGCTCCGACGCTGCCGCGAGAGGGAATCCAGGGGACGATTTCCAGCGCATCGAAGGTCAGCAGCTGGTTGAAGACCGGTAGAGAAATTCCCGATTGGCCCAGAGCCAATGCATGGATTTTGAGCTTGAGCATCAGGCACGCGATCTCCGGCGGCACCGGGTCGCCCGTGCCGCAGGCATGGCTCAGCAGCAGATTGCGCTGCAGACGTCCGAGCTGGTGGTCCTCGATACGCTGACTGGCCAGGGCACCAAAGCCCGTGTTGACCCCATAGATGGCTTCACCTCGGTCCAGCGCCGAATCGACCACGGCTCGAGAACGAACAACCGGATCCGGTCGTTCTCGGGCCTGCTTGAGACTGGCATCGAGATCGGCATACAGCCGCTCGAGATGAACATGAACGGACATTCTGACTCCCGAACCCGCAGCCACGGGTTCGATTCTCCAAGGGCTCTGAGCGATGGTATCAGTCTGCGAGGGGAGGGGGCCAGCGGCTGTTGATGCTCTCAATGGCGCACTTTTTCGCAAGCGCTCGCATGATTACTGAAGGATAACTTGATTTGATTGGGAGGACCGAAATGGCAGTGGCAAGAATCCTGGCAGTGTTTCTTCTGGTGATCGCGTCTCAGACCGCCTGGGCAACGCGCATTCTGAGCCTGAATCCACAGGGTAATCCCGTGGGTTTCGGTGCTCAGCTCGTGGATGTCTCGGGTAATGGACGCTACGCTGTGTTGCAGTCGCGCGCGCTGATTCCAGAAGACATGTCAGGGCAGGTGCAGGTCTATGTGTATGACCTGGTCACCGATGAGATCGAGCTGATCAGTGTCCAACCCGACGGAACCGCATCGAATTCATCGGTTGTCAACTATGACAGTCCGCATTCCAGGGTCATTTCCTCTGACGGCCGCTACGTGCTGTTCAGAACCAATGCCGACGACATCGTGCCGGCTCTGGATACGCGTGGCTTGCAGCAAGTCTATCGACGCGACCGATTGCTCGGGGTGACGGAAATCATGAGTGTTGCGGGTGATCGCACCACCACAGCCAACCAAAGCATTTTTGAATACACCATGGATTGCACGGGCCAACTGGTGGTGATGCGCACCCCAGCCAACAATCTAACGCCGGAGGCGCTGGGCGGTACTTTTCTGCACCAGGCGGATGCGCCTCCGAACAGCGGAATTGTGACGCGCAAGGCCTGCAGTGATGACAATAATGGTTTCGTTCCCTGCCAGAATTTCTCGATCGGCAATGGAATTCTCGTGTTCCAGGCGTCAACGAATCAGCTGACGCCCACCGACCCACCCGGCCCGGATATCTTTTCTGCCAACGTGATCGACGGCAACAATATTCTGATTACCGAGGACGTCGGTGATGTGGCGACTTCCCGCGTCCACGGCGCGCCATCCTCTTCTTGTAGCGGAACCCGCGTCGCCTTCACGACCAACGTCAACATCTTCTTCAATCCCGATGGGACGTTTACCCGCGATCTCTACACCGTCGACACGGTGAGTGGGCAGAAGATTCGCTTTGGCGTGGGCGACCCGACCGGCGCGTCACTGGTCAACAGCAGCAATATGGACGTGACGATTTCCGATTCGGGTCAGCTCGTGGGGTTCTCGACGCCCCTGAATCTTGATCCCAGAGACACGAACTCAGGCCCTCGCGACAGCTATTTCATCGAGCTCAATAGCTCCTTCTCCGTCTACGACATCATCTACGTCGGCCATTGGAACGACGCACCGTCCGATCGCACCAGCGAGCCGCCGCATCTCGGTGATAACGGTATCGCTGCGTTTAACTCAGACTCTGCCAATCCGCCTTGGCCCCAAAGCAATGGCTTCAGGCACGCCTATTCAAATCAGCCTCCCGCCTCCTTCGGCGTGATCTTCCAGGGGAATTTTCAGCAGGTGCCTTGAGACGGAGAAGGTGGTGTCGAGAGCGCTCGATTGAGCCAGGCTCGGGCCGCTGTCCAGTGTCGATTGACCGTGCGCGTGGACAGACCGATGGACTGGGCTGTTTCTTCGTTGCTCAGACCTGCGAAGTACTTGAGTTTGACAACTTCGGCCATGGTGGCATCGAGCTTCTCGAGCTGGATCAACGCTTGATCCAGATCGACGAGGTCCGAGTCCAGTCCGTCCGTACCGACTTTCTGCGTGTCGAGTTCGACGCGCGCCATCTGACCGCCACGCTTCTGCGTTCGGGCGGCGCGGGCGTAGTCCACGGCCACGCGTCGCATGGCCTCGGCTGCCGCGGCAAAGAAATGGCCTCGATGATCCCACTCGGGGGCGTTGCTACCAATCAGTCGCAGATAGGCTTCGTGTACCAGCGCCGTGGCCGGCAAGGTCATCACACCGGCCTCGTTTCTCAATCGAGATCGGGCCAGCTTGCGCAGGTCCTCATAGACTAACGGCAGCAGTTTCTCGCTGGCCGAAACCGGCTGATCCCGCAGTTCTTCCAGAAGTTGCGTGACACTACCCATACGTTCACTATGATGGCGACAGGAAGGGACAGGAGACATTGCCGATGAGCACCATGGACTGGAATGAGCTCTGGTCCCAGTTCCACCGTATAGTGACCTTGGATCAGGATGAGCGCAAGGCCGCGATCGCCGAGTTGCCGTCTGATCAGGCGGTGGAGCTCGAGGCCCTGCTGAGCGCCCATGACCAGGACAACAGCCTGCTGGATCGTCCGGTGGTCTTGTCGAATGACATTCAATCGGGCTTTCGCATCGGCCCCTGGCGGCTGGAATCCCTGCTCGGTGAAGGCGGCATGGGGCAAGTCTGGCTGGCCGAGCGCGCCGACGGAGCCTACGAGCGTCAGGTTGCGATCAAGCTGCTGGCAATTGGTGTTCCCAGCCCGGATCTTGCCCAGCGCTTCGCCCGCGAGCGCGAAATTCTGGCGCGCCTGGACCACCCCAATATTGCACGGCTGATCGATGGCGGAACGCTGGATGATGGTCAGCCCTACCTGGTCATGGAGCACGTCGAAGGTAAAGCGCTGAGAGACTTCAGCCAGGCGCAGGACCTCACCGTACGCGAGCGACTCGTGCTGATGCGCAAGATCTGCGCCGGTGTCGATCACGCCCATCGACGCCTGATCGTCCATCGCGACCTCAAGCCGGCCAATATTCTCGTGACGGAATCTGGTGAGCCGAAGCTCCTGGACTTCGGCATTGCACGCTTGCTCAATCCTCAGACAGGCACTGAACAGACCGTGGCCGCCGAGCGCCGCCTGACCCTGGAATACGCCAGCCCGGAGCAGCTGCGCGGTGAACCCGTGGACACGCGCAGCGATGCCTTTTCCCTGGGTGTGATTCTCTTCGAGCTGCTGGTCGGACAGCGCCCCTGGTCCATCGACGGTTGCAACGCCACCCAGGCCCACGAAAGACTCACGGGCCGTTCACCGTCCAGAGTGAGTCGCGTGGCCAGCACGGCGACCTTGCGCCGCCGCTTGCAGGGCGATCTCGACTGGATCGTGGGTCGGGCGATCGAGCCTGATCCCGAGCGGCGCTATGCCGATGCGCGAGAACTTGGCGAAGACCTGCAGCGCTACCTCGATGGATTCCCGATCCAGGCTCGTCCACCGAGTCGGCGCTATCGTATGGCCCGATTCATCAGGCGCCATCCCTGGGGCGTTTCAACGGCGACGCTTGTGGTGTCGATGATGCTGGTGGCCGGCACCGTCCTGTGGCAACAATCGAGGGCGCTGGCAGTGGCCCTGTCAGCGGCGCAGCAGGAGAGCGCACGGGCCGGGACCCTGTCCGACTTTCTGGCTGAGCTGCTGATCGAAGCGGATCCCGAGGTTCATCAGGGCGACCCGCGAACCGTCGAGCAGGTACTGGTTGATGCCACTGGGCGAATCGAAGCGGAGTTTGTCGATCAGCCAGAGCTGAAAGCGCGGCTACTGACCACCCTGGCGGGCATTTTCTACAGCCGGGGTGACTACTCCAGAGCGCAGGAATTGGTCGACGGCTCACTGGCGCTGAGCGCTGAGGATTCCGCGCTGGAAGCGCGAATTCTGAACGCCCGACTAGCCCTGGTAGACGGTCGCTTTGATGCGGTGGTCGAGCAGACCGAAGCGTTGTTCCACAACACGCCCAGGCAGGCGTCCAATCAGGCGCGGGTTATCCAGGCTCGCGCGTATCAGGCCATGGACGACCTGGAATCTGCAGCCGCATCACTCGAGACCATTGATGCGGCAGAGCAGGTCGGTGATGCCGCCATCGAAGCCTGGTTCCGCCAGGGTGGACTGCACTGGGGTCGCGGTGATTTCGTCGCGGCAGAAGCGAGATATCGCGAAGCCTGGACGCTGCAGCAGGCGGCCTATGGTGATGAGTCATCACAGGCGGCCAGAGGCTTGAACGCGATTGCGTCGGCTCGCCATCGGCAGGGCGATCTGGCCGGTGCCGAGGGTCTGTACGGGCAAGTGCTGGAACGTCACGAGCGGATCCTGGGCCCGGATCATCCACAGACGGCAGAAACACGGGTGCGTCTGGGCGCGCTGCTCTACGATCGCAGAGATTATCAAGGAGCGATCGACG
>JBCDLQ010000225.1:0-4958 GCA_039414335.1 Pseudomonadota bacterium
GTCGCCGCCCCCTGCGGATTGGTCGGATCGGTCGGCGGTTGACAGCCCGGATCAGCGGGATCGCAGTCAGGTGGCGGTGTAGTGACACCTGGATCATTGCCCGGGGTACCAATCGTATTCGGTGAGTCCTTGATACCGATCACAGGTGCGAGTGCCGCACCCGTTCCCACCACGATGCCAGCCACGTTGGTTTCCGAACTCGGAAACAGACCGCCACCGGAAAGGGCATTCAGCACATAGGCACGCTGAATACCACCCGGCGTACAGGGATCGTTCGCCGGCTCATAGGAACTGAACAAGACGCGTCCAGCGAACACAACAGGGGAGAACAACACACGCTCGCCGTTTGGTGTTCCACCAGCTAGAGGTGCCCACCAACCCGACGCATTCTGAGCGACGGGCTGGAATTGGCGCTCACCACTCGGGCCAACAGACACTGGCACTTCATTGAGATCGTTGATTGAAGAGACATTGGCTTCAAGATCGCGAACAGCGTAAAAGCGTTCCAGAATCGATGAGTTCAATCGATCAAAATTCTCGATCAACTTGCCCGTGCCGAAATAGACCACCCGTCCATCGACCGGATGACGAGCAATGTCCGGTGCGGCAATGATCGGACGACCGTCCGGATCGGTGAATAATGGATTGCCGCCAAAGCTCACACCAACTCCGCCCGAGTCGACGTCAAAGCGCCACATATTGCCTTCGAGGTCGCCTGCGTAGATGTAGCGGATATGCAGCGGGTCGTCGACTGAACCGACCAGCGATACTCCAGACAGGCCGTTCGCGCCACCTGATCCTACGGGAATCTTGGCGAAGACTGATCCGTTGTCCAATCGGACGACGTAGAGATACGCCTTGTTGTCGACTGAGTTGTAGCCGTTTCCGAATACGGCCACCCAGGGACCACCGTTGATCTTGCCGATCGCCGGCTTGCCGAAAGTGAATCCGATGTCTGGATCGGACTCGGAGTTCAACTCCCACAGCACTCCGGTGGCCGAACTGAAACTCTGAGGCGCAGTAACATTCAACGCATAGATGCCGCGTCCACCAGCCCCCAGGCCACCGACAAGATAGGTGCCCCAGCCACCGCCGAGATTCGCGTCAGCAACGAAGGTCTGACCATCAACGTAATAGCGATGGCTGTAGTTCGGATCAGCCAGTTCCCACAGATTGTCGTGGACGGCCGCCGGGACATAGGCAAAATGCTCGGTCAGGGTCACCGCATCGAAAGCGTGTAGCATGCCGTCATTGGCGCCGATGAACACCGTATTGCGGCGGGAGCCCGGACAGCTCGGTTCACCGCAGTCATCGCGAGGATCACGCTTGGTGCTGTCAATATAATTGAAGTAACTGTTGTCGATCAGCCCCCAGCCCTCGTTACGAGGCCCCGAGAAGACGGGTTGAGAGCCAACGATGTCACCGAGCATGGAGTCACGAGCGCGCAGCGAACCCGCACCTGCAGTCATATCGCCACTCAGATAATCGAACAGCGCGGGCGCCGTCATTAGGGCCGGTGCATTCGCCATCACCCGAGCGGTCAGGCTGGTGGTCGGGCTGAAATCCACACCCTGATCCTGAGTGGGGTCCCACGTCGCAATCGTTCGATTGGCAAAGCCTTGAACATCGAGTTGATCTGCAGCCGAGAACAGCTGGTTCCCTGTAGCAACATCAAGGGCCAGCAAATCACCTGACCAACTTTCAGAATCGAAACCGGCCGTATAGACCACCGCGCCTTGGTTGAGTCGAGTGGAGGATGCTGACAGACCAGTGGTTGCGCCGGAGCGCGCCACGATATCGCGCAGAATCGCACCCAACTGGGCAGCGAAGGCATCCGGGTCCGAAGCGCTGAAGAAGCCACCACGCCCGTTCAGGCCGAAGTGCAGCAGGTCATCAATCTTGGCCGGATTATTGTTGAAGGGATCGCCCCAAGTGACCGCCGTTCCGTTCTCAACAGCCGTATCCACGTCAGCAGGATTCAGCGCTCCTCGTACGCCTAGCCCGATTCCAAAGGTGGTCAGATGTTGCCAAAAGGCGGTGTCCACATCGTTGGTCGGTACGCGGTTTTGCAGGTCTCCTCGCAGGTCTCGTTTCCAGAAATCCATGGCAACGTCGGCCAAAGTATTGGAGTTGCCATCACGATAGGGGTCGCCCGGCACGTAACCGCCACTATCTCCTGTCGGGCTGGTATGTGTCGGCCCAGCCACATTGTCCGAGTTTCCAACGGTCGGCGCACCACCGTTCCAGAATCCATCCGTCATCATGATGTGGTAGCTCTGGCGACACGCCAAGTCACTACCGCCGACGACACCAGGCAAGGTAGACCAGGGTCCCCGCGCGTCAGCTCGCGCAAAATAGTTACCAACATTCTGGGCTGCGGTTCGAAGTGGTGTACCGAAGTTGTTGATCACACGACCATAGAGCTGATTGTAGAAATTTTCGCGAAAGACGCCACCAAAGGGTCGTACGCCATCAACAATCGTGTTCGTACTCACCCCATCGACAGTAGTCGAGCCCTGATTGATCGCGCCGAAACCCACGCGTGCTTGAGGCGGCAGCTCAGTGAAGGCTCGGCCAATGCCGTTTCGGGCCGACAAGATGCGTGAACGGGAGTACTGGAACCAGTTCGCGAAGTTCTGAATCTCCTCATCTCGGGTCCGGGTAATTCCACCGGGACTAGTGAAACTCGCTCCCGCTCCCGTTGCCGTCGTGATCTGCACCTGCGTGTAGCTCGCAAAGAGCGTTCGATCACCACCGTTGTAGTTGAAGTAGGTAATCGGCCAGTAGGTGCTGTTTCCGCCGCAGGGGTCGCAGAAGGCACCGTCGAAGGCAGTTCCAGAGAACCAGACGGCGACCTGCGTTTGCTGCTGACGCAGGTTCAAGCCGCCGAGCGCTGGAATACTTGGGTTGTAGAGTGCATTTCCAGGATCCGCGTCCGGCATGAGCGTGCCGTCTGCGTTAGCCCATGGCCGATAAGTTAAATCAGGGTCGTAGAAGACAGCATTGTTCGCTGCCGAACGGCCATAGTAGTGATGGAGATTATCGTTTCGGTGAGAAGGAACCTGGTTCGCGTAGTCGACTCCGCCATAGAGCCCAACGGGCCGAGGGAACATCGCGATCGTGAAGCGAAATTCAGGACCATCTGGCATGTATTCCCATTGCATGGAACCGGAATCATCCAGCGTGAACATCACGTTCGGGTCGATTGAGACCGCTGCAAAAAGCGGAGTATCCGCAATATCGAGATCTTGCGCCATGGTCAGGGTCGGCCAAGACGCGATCGACGCGTAAAGGAAGACTGCGATCAGGCATTGAAACTTGGATTTCATAAGCATCACTGCAAACACGTGTAGATGGATTGGACGACGGCTTCGCTGATTCCACTGGCCGAACGCCCACTGGCGAGAACGACATAAACTTCTTCGCTGATCCCGGCACCGAGGACTGCACTGCTCAGGTCATCGCAGACCGGCTGAGCTGGAACTTCAGCGATGTAGAACCGCGCCCAGCCAGAACCGCCGGGCTGGCCCACTTCACCAGGGGCGAGCGGCCAGGCGCTTGAAGGAGCGGTCAGACCAGTCAACGTACAGTCGTTACGATCCAGAGAAAGATCGTCCATACGGTTTATCGTGCCGAGTCCGCCGGAACCACCACTCAGGCAGATCTCGTCAAAAACTCGGCTTTCGACGGCCTTCAATGTTGATTCAGCGAGTTGAAAGGCTTCGTTGGTCTGGAACAAATTGCCGGCCATACGTTCCTGCATGACCGCCACGTTGCTGGAAGTCAAACCCAGCAGGGTGAGCAGCAACAACAGGACCAGTGCGATCAGTAGCGTGACACCGCGCTGCTTCTTGGGCAGCGCCGAGGTGTGTCTCCTTGCTAGAACCGCTGGCTTTCTAGATTTCTCAATCATCAACAATGATCCTGTTTCGGAACGCCAGTACCGTTGAGGCGTCATGGCGCATTCGGGAATCGAGAGGGTTGGTCACAAAGGTGCCGGCCAAATTGAATTCAGTCTGCAAGTTATCCGTTCCGGAAAATTCCGAAGACCGCTGCAACAGAGACACCCGGGCGGCAATGACCGGCCACCAGTCAATCATGTCGTCAGCTGTCAGCCAGTTAGCTTCCTCAATTGTCTGGCCATCACCAGCGGGTGCCGGCAGGCTGTAGCCGAAAAGAACCTGCATGTTCTCCACACCTTCCACAACTTCTTCAATCGTTCCACAGGGACAACTGGACAAGTCAATGCGGTATAAGCCCGGCTCGTTCCGATCTGAGTTGAAGCCAACGAAATATCCCCAGATCTGCACGCGGTAAATCTGCATGCTCTCGACCAAGTTGGTCGACCAGTTCAGCGCTCCAGCGAGGTTGCCAGGGCAACTGTCACAGCCGCCACCGCCCGCCCGACTCAAGGTCGTACCCGTCGTGCGGTTTCGGAAAAAATCTGCACGGCCGCAATCCGTGATCAACGCCAAATCCCCGTCAGCCATGCCGTGACCCAAGTCGAGTTCGAAAGCCGCGTCACCTTGAGTTTCAGCACCGCCGCCAAAGGTCACGCCGGGTATCGGCGTCAGGGTACGCGTCACGAAAATATCACTGTCAGCTACCGGTTGAATTGTGGCAGAGTCAGCGAACAGAGCCGGAAGATCCACATCGGGATTGCTGCCGTCGGCCTGACGTGGTCGTGTCCGCCAGCTGCCCAACGCACCTGATGCGTAGCCAGCGTCGACAGTGACCGAATCGGTCCTACCGGTTCCGGCATACTCCCAGCCAACGACAGGGCTCTGAAGACCAAAAACCGCGCCCTGCCAGTCATCGGTCAGGTTCAGGAACTGATTCACTTCTGGACGATTGCCACAGAATCCCAGCGTCGTCGCACCTCGAGCATTGAACTGAAGCTCATTGAGCGCGAAACGGACATTCTCCTGTACTCTCGCCAAAGACTCATTGGCCTGATA
>JBCDLQ010000226.1:0-4901 GCA_039414335.1 Pseudomonadota bacterium
CGATGACCCATCGTCCGACGCCGGCTGAACTCGACCGACTCGTCCAGGCGATCCACCCCCTGGACCGCCCCGATCGGGACCTCCCGGTCGGCGGCTATCCCGACAAGCACCTGACTGAAGACGTCGATCGCGCAGCCGTTCTCGTTCCCATTCTTCAGGGATCGGAGGCGGCCATTCTGTTGACCGTTCGAAATCGTGGCCTGACCAAGCACGCAGGGCAGGTGGCCTTGCCGGGCGGACGGCGTGATCCAGGCGAGAACTTCCCGCAGCAGACCGCGCTGCGTGAGGCTTCAGAAGAGGTGGGGATTCCCATCGATCGTGTGCAGACGCTCGGTTTTCTGGACCGAGTCAATACGATCAGCCGATTTCGCATTACGCCGGTTGTCGGGTTGGTCGACGCTGATGTCGATCCCAGCCCCTGTCCAGATGAAGTCAGTCACCTGTTCCGACTGCCCCTGGACTGGGCGCTGGACCTAGATCGCTATCGACAGCACGAGATCATTCGTGCCGGACGCCGGTTCACGGTCATGTCCGTGGCAGCGGGCCAGTGGCCGATCTGGGGGGCAACGGCGACCATCCTTCATCAGCTGGCCCGCGCCGCGAACGCCTGACTCAGTCTTCTTCGCGCAGGCCGAACATCAGCTCCACCGTTCGCTTGTCCCGAGGCCGGACCAGAATATGCACGTGGTCATCGGCCTCCAGCGTGGTATCTGCTCCCACGGCCAGTGCTTCCTTGCCGCGCACGAGCAACAGCACGCTGGCCCCATCAGGAAGAGGCAGGCTTGCGGCCCGATGACCCGTGACCAAGGCTGCAGGATTCAGCCGAAAGGAGATGATCTGCACGGGTAGTACTTCGATCGCATTGATTTCTAAGACCGGCGGAGGTCTTTCCATGCCGGCCCGTTCAACCTTGAAGCGGTCCGCCGCCCATCGCACGGTCGCGCCGGGAATCAGCGCGTTGACCACCACAATGAAGAACACCAGATGGAACAGTTCACTGGCCCCATCGACGCCGGCCAGTACCGGGTAGGTCGCAAGCAGGATCGGCACAGCGCCCCGCAATCCCACCCAGGCAATGAAGCCTGACTCGCGCAGGCGGTAGCCGAAGGGCGCCAGACACAGGACAACCATCAGCGGTCTCGCCAGCAAAGCCAGTCCCAGGGCCAGAATCAGCCCGCGCCAACCGGCGGCTGCCAGTAACTCCGGTACGGCGAGCAGACCCAGCACCAGGAACATCGTGATCTGGGCCAGCCAGGCCAGCGCATCGTGGACGCGCAGGATGCCCGAGCGATAGGGCATGCGCTGATTGCCGAGCATCAATGCAGCGACATAGACGGCGAGAAAACCAGAGCCCATGAACAGGGTGGGTACGCCAAAGGCGAGCAGCGCCAACGCCAGTGTCACCGCTGGATAGAGGCCGGCCGCCGGAACGCGGATTCGCTTCAGGAGCTGTGCTCCCAGCCAGCCGATGGTCAGACCTGCGGCCAGGCCGATTGCCAGCTGCGCGATCACCTGGAACAGGAAGGAGGGAACGTCAAAAGCCGGATCGCCGACGAGCTGGGCCGTGAGCGTCAGGGTGAGAATCACGGCCATTGGGTCGTTCAGTCCGGACTCGAGCTCCAGCGTGGCGCCGACGCGCCGGCGAAGCTGCACTCCGGATCCACGCAGTGAGGAAAACACGGCGGCGGCATCAGTCGACGACACTATGGCGCCGATCAACAGTGACTCGACCCAGCCGAGCCCCAGGGCGTAGGCGGTCAGAGCAACCAGTAGTGCGGTGCCGACCACGGTCAATGTGGCCAGGATCGATGCGGGCAGCAAGAAGGCCTTGACCTGCCTGAAGGGCGTGTTCAGGCCGCCGTCAAATAGGATCAGAACGAGACCGACCGTGCCGATTCGAAAGGCCAGTTCGAAATCGACAAAATGATCCGGAAGCTGTGCGCCGACCAGTAGCCCGATTAGCAGAAAGACCAGCACCACAGGAACGCCGATGCGTTCCGATGTGCGGCTGAAGAGCACGCTCAAGACCAGCAGTAGCCCCGCTGCGCTCAGCAACAGGGCGGTTGTGGTGGGTTCGGACTCAAACATCAGCAAGCCAACAGCAGGATAATGTCGTTCATCCTACCGGACCTGCGCAGGGGCTTCGCCGCGCTGAAAGGATCGTCAGCGACGACGACGGTCGCGGACCTCTAGGGTGACCGGCCAGTGCCGAGCGTTGTTGTCGATCAGCGAGAGTGCGAATTCATCGCCCAGTTCGAAGCGGCCATCCGGCTGCATCAGCATCAGATGCAGTCCACCCGGGCGCAGGGTGACAGTCTCTCCGGCAGGAATTTCGAGTTGATCGAGCTTGCGCATGCGCATCACCCCATCGTCCATGCGCATCGTGTGGATCTCGACCCGACCAAAACGCTCGCTCTCGCCGCCAATCAGAACGATTGATTCTTCGCTGTCGTTGCTCAACGCCATGAAGCCCGCCATCATCCGCCCCGGTGGTGCTTGCGGAGACCAGGCGTCGCTGATCGTCAAGGGAGTTTGCGCGCTAGCGCCGAAGGCGCCAAAGAGTAAGCAGATGTGGAGCAAGATTTTCGAGAACATGAACCTGCCATATGCCAATTGACCAACTCGCGATTATCTCAAATCGGGCTGCATGAGATCGTGATTCCGAGGTGGTCGCGATGGTGTAATCTGACGCTCGCAATTTTCTTGGAGCAGCCATTCCCATGATCGAAACGAGCTCACACGGTGAGGACATCGTCGAATTGAAGTTGGCGCGACCGCCGGTCAACGCCTTGAATCCTGACCTCGTTCGGTCGCTGACTGTGGCCATCGATGACGCCGAGTCGCAAGGCGCGCGCGGGCTGGTCATCTCCGGTCGTGAGGGCCTGTTCTCCGCGGGTCTGGATGTACCGGAGCTGCTGACGCTGGACGAGCAGGGCATGCGTGATTTCTGGACCTCATTCTTCGGGCTGCTGGAAAAGCTGGCGCGATCGAAGCTGATGGTGGCTGCAGCGCTCACGGGCCACAGTCCTGCCGGTGGAACGGTGGTCGCCATGTTCTGCGACTACCGCGTTCTTTCCGAGGGGCCCTTTCGACTGGGTCTTAATGAAGTCCAGGTCGGGCTGGTCGTGCCGCCGGTCATTCACAAGGGGCTTGTTCGACTGTTGGGCCCCTATCAGGCCGAGCGGCATCTGGTGGCCGGACAGATGATCGATGGCGAGTCGGCCCATCGTATCGGGCTGGTCGATGAAATCGCTCCGGCCGATGCGGTCGTTGATCGGGCCGTGGCCTGGATCGACAGTCACCTGAAGATGTCGCGGCATTCGCTGGAAGGCACCCGGGCCCTCTGCCGTGCGGATCTGGCCGCCCTGTTCGATGACCCCCATGCACTGGACATCAATGGTTTCGTTCGAGGCTGGTTTGCTGCAGACACTCAGTCCAGTCTGAAGGCGCTGGCCGAGAGCCTGGCCAGACGCTGAGTGGCAGAAAATTGTGCACAGGCGATGCCTTGGGTATGCTGGTGACCAGCGTGCCAGGATTTTTCCGAGCAAATTGAACGACCTGGCGCAGGTGCAGAGGGCTGACGGAGCACCGGCCGGAATCCGTCTGCCTTAGTGGTCAAGGAGGGTTCGGTCATGAGTGAGTCCCATCACGAGCAGCGTCGTTATTTGCGCTTCCCACCGCTGGAGTGGGAAATCGCGCTGATCCAGTGTTCTGACGCGGTCACTGATGAGCAGCATTTCGAGCCCGAAATCGCTGGCCTGGTCAACGAGGAATCGCGCGCCGGGTGCGGACTGGTGGTCTTGAATCGTCAGATCAACGACCGTCTGAAGGTTGGCGACCGCTGTCAGGTCAAGGTTGGCAGCCTCGGCATCGTGTTGTCCGAAGTGAAATGGATCAATACGATCGAAGAGGGTGTGTCCAGGCTGGGCCTGGAATTCATCGAGTAGTTCAGCGCGTCAGTCGCTGGCGGCGAGTTCCCGAATACAGTTCGGCAGGGGAACGGACTCGCCCTTGGCCTTGTCGATCCAGACAATGGTCACCGTCGCATCGGCATAGAGGGCGCCGCCATCGGGCGTGTCGCTCTTCTCTCGGATTTCGTGTTCCAGCTTGACGCTGGACCGCCCTGGCGACAGGGGCTTCAGGGTGATTTCGATTTCGGCGGGCCAGTGAATGGCCTGGCGGTAGTTGATCGAAATGTTGGCGACGACCGGTCCCGTGTCGCCCTCCTGCCAGTGACTGGGCACCGAATCCATCCAGCGGACACGGATCTCTTCCAGGTATTTCAGGTAGGCGCCACTGTTGATGTGATCGAAAGCATCCATGTCGCCCCAGCGGACGTCCAGACTCATGCGAAACTTGGCGCTCATGATTCTTGTGGCTCGATGGCGTTTGTCGAAAACGGGGACGAAATGATAGCGGAAGAAGGCAGGTTGGCGCATTGAACGCCGCCGATAATCAATCGACCAACAGCTTGCTGGCGCGAATGCTGAGCTTTGAAATTGGACTGGGTGTTCTCGCTCTGGTTCTGGCCTGGGGCTTTGGACTGTCCCTGGTGGCGGCCTTCGGGGCCAACTGGACCCAGAGTTTTGTTCTCGGCGTGTTGGCCACTGCGCCAATGCTGATGCTGCTGTTCGGACTGGAAAGCAGTCGATTTGAATGGGTCGTGACGTTACGCCGCTTCGTCGAGGAGAAGCTCGTGCCCTTGTTCGCCGGTGTCGGGCCAGGCGGCACCCTGCTGGTGGCGCTGTCCGCCGGGATCTTCGAAGAACTGCTGTTTCGCGCGGTCATCCAGCAGGGTCTCAGCGACTGGCTCGGTCTCTGGCCGGGTTTGCTGCTGGCCTCGCTGCTGTTCGGCCTGGCGCATGCGATGACCTGGTCCTACTTGGTGCTGGCCACGCTGA
>JBCDLQ010000227.1:0-4898 GCA_039414335.1 Pseudomonadota bacterium
GAAATCCCTTCGACGGCCCATAGCCAACACTTCTTGCTGTGTCCCTCACCACCGACAGCGGCGCCCGATTCTCGCGCTGCAAACGCTATCGCTACGCCCTCTGGCGCCTATGGGATCAGGATCGCCCGCCCGTGATGATGATCGGCCTGAATCCTTCCACCGCCGATGCCCAGCGTAACGACCCAACCATCCGCCGCTGTATCGGGTTTGCCCGCGATTGGGGTGCGGGCGGCCTGGTCATGACCAACCTGTTTGCCTACCGAGCCACCTACCCTGCCGACCTGATGGCAGCCGAAAATCCGGTCGGACCTCGGAATCGCTACTGGCTCCGTGCACTGGCTGATCAGTGCGAGCGACTGGTCGCGGTCTGGGGCAATGACGGACGCTTCATGAACCAATCGGCACAAATACAGCGTCTGTTCGGTCACCGGCTGGAAGTAATCCGCCTGAACAAGAGCGGCGAGCCGGCGCACCCGCTCTATCTGCCGAAGCGCCTTCATCCCCGCCCTTGGCCCAGATGATCAACTGAGGTTGCTCAAGCGGTCATGTGAATGCTAGCCATTGGAAGAAGGAAACAAGTCCGCAGACCTTGGAACGGATCGCCGAAAGCGAAGGGCTTTTACTCTCCAATCCATTCTTTTGACCAACGCTCAGCTGCTCCCTCAGCTTACCGGCGCATATCCAACGACTCGGAAGACTGGATTCCAAGGAGATAGTCCCTGCCTTCTTGATCCAGTTCGTCCCAAACTGAAGAATCAATCAATCGCTCAGCGAGCCGACCCTGAGGATCGATTCTACGAGAGCGAAAATTGGAGACCAGCCTATTCACGGAGTCGGCCGGTGTATCGCTGGCCAGATACAAGTCCAGAACAGCGTCGAGTCCAGGGATCATCAATGACTGAATCGACAATATGTCCGCAAACCGATACGCGCAGTCACCGGGCTGGCGCGCCTTGGCGCGGTGTTCTTCGAACAAAGCTGGCCAAGGTGAGTCCATTTCCGCCAGGCTGGCGTACAAAGCCATCGCTGAGAAGTGACAGGCCGTGGAGCCAGCCATTAGTTCATCACGGTCTGCTGCGTTCATCGATTGGAGGCCCATGAGCCTTCTTTCAACAAGCGCCTGAAACGCATCTGAATTGGCCGAATGCAGGCGACTCAATCCAACCACCCACGGAAGCGGCGGAACGGCTTCATCCAGGGCTAGCTCAAGGGCGGCACTCAAGATTGCTTCGTTGCCCGAAAAGAACATCGCTCCAATGGTCACGGCATGCTCATGATCATCACCGAACGTCTTCTGGAGCTCGACCAGTTCGGTCAGCATATCGGCAACCTCCTGCCCCGGCACAAGGACCAGGACATTGACCAAGTCCTCAGGAGTGGTCGGCTCGACAGAGGTGGTGCAATTGTCGCAAGTGAGTCCATCCACTACCTGATACCAGGCCGTCCGAAGCGTCTCCATAGACGCGGAGTCGGGACGAGCAGCGATGACCCGGAGCTGCTGTGCCAGCGTGAGCGTGTCCATGTGCTGATCCACTACCGCAAAGCTACCTTCGGGATCACGCTCGATCAGGCTGGGTAGCCACACCAATTGCCCGCGTTCGATTCGTTCGGCCAGCCATTCCGGCGTCAGATTCAGGAACGAGGCGATCACCCCGCTCTCGATTAATTGCTCAATATGCTCAGGCAGCCTTGCCGCCGTACTCCGAGAGAGAGTCCGATCCAGGGCCGCAAGAAGTGTCCCCTCTGGGACAGCATTGAAGACCACAACCGACATCATCGACCCCAGCGTAGGTGCAAAGAATGCTTCCCCCCTGAGCACCCAACATTTCAGCGCTTTCCACCAGTTCGTCAGCCGAAAACAGAAGTGAGGCATAGGAGCGCTCATCCCACCACAGATCGATCGCGAGCTGCTGCAGCAAGGGACTGGCCTGAAATAGATCGACCAGGCGGGAAAACTCCGGGTGGCGTGCTTGGAAGTCGGCTGACGAGCCCATCAGCGTTCTGGAAAGTAAGTGCACCGCAGGCAAGGCCTCAGCAGCGGTCAGCAGGTCGACGAGCTCGGCGTCTGAGGCCTGACGAATCAGCGCCTTCGCCTTGTCCACTAGTTCGAGATGCCGATCCGTGAAGGCCTGCCCGTCCTGCAGGAGCGCTTCTGACCACCTGGCCTGCACGAGCCATGAAGACGGGCCGTCACCGGCACTTCTGGCATCCATTTTCCTTGCGTAGCTCTGCAGATAGAAGGTCCATTCGTCGCGGACCAGGCTTTGGGCTTCGTGCCCATAGTCCGCGAAGAGATCGGCCGACTCGGTGCGAGACTCAGAACCGAAAGCCGACATCGAGAACAACAGGCAGACTGCAAGCGCCAGCGAGCAGGAGCTCCAGCGACAGAACAACCAGGAATGAGCCACCATCTTCACGACCCCATGAACAACCAGCCAGAAATGAATCTATCACGCGGGTCTGATTGGGCTATCGAACTCAGCAACGAAGTATGGCCGGAGACGACGCGCCTCCCTCAACCCGGCCTACTCGAATCGATTTCGGAAAAGCACGTCCCAGATCACCCTGTCGCGCAGGATGTTGTAGTCATTCCCTGCACCATCCTGCGCGGCACCCCAGTAAAGGTCGAGCTCGCCGTTCCCGATATCGATCACGTGCGGCTGGATATTGAACAGGCCGGGCCGATCCACTCTTTGAACTCGCGTTGACCAGCTGCTGCCGTCAGCAGACACGCTGGAGAAGAGCTGAAAGCTGTTGCCAACCACGCGGGCCCAGAACAGCATGAACTGATCATCACCCCTCACGATCGGCCAGCCATCGTGATTGTTGCCGCCTGAGGCAACTTCGACTGGCGTATCGGCCCAACTGGCGGGGTTGGTCGTGGTCCGTGACCACATGCGCAACTGGTTGTTGCCGGGGTTGGTCTGATAGATCAGCAGGTAACGGCCGTCGCTGGGACGGTAGGTCAGGCGCGGCAGGGCAGCGGTCGACGGTGAAACCTGAACCCGGTTCTGATCCCAGGTCACGCCGCCATTGCTGGACTGGGCGATATAGGCCGCACCGGACAAGCGATGGTAGACCATCAGCAGTTGCCCATCGGGGCGACGGATCACCTGGGGATTGATCTCTCCCCCGCTCCCCCAGCCTAGAGACAGGGCGCCGTGGTCCGTGAAGCTGACCAGATCGGTGGAACTGGAGCGATGAATCCGGAAAGACCCCGTTGCATTGGACAGATAGAACAACTGGTAATTGTTGTCGCCCGTCTGCACCAGATCCGCATGGCGCTGGTTGGCCGGGCCCGTGACGACGGGAATCGGCGCACTCCAGCTGGCACCCGCGTCATCAGAGCGCGTCAGATAGAGATCGCCAATAAAGGAGGACAGCCGCTCGAACACCACCACCCGCTCAACGGGTGCCGTCCAGGGCTGAACCACATCCGCCTGATAGTCGAACCCACCCGTCCCACTCACATTCACGGGTCCAGCCAAGGCATTCGACCCCAACAGCAGCACGATCGAGGCCAAGAGAGAGCTTGTTGATATCACAACAGAAATACCTTTAGTCAGAAGCGCTCACGCAGAGGCGCTGAGGTGCAGAGGCCGCCGAGAAAGAGACTGACTCTGCGTGCTCTTCACTGCTCCGCGTCTCTGCGTGATCAACAGTAATTTGAAGTCTGGAATGAATACGATCCGGGCTCTACGCTTACCGCAGCTGAGAATCCTTGCTGCCCCGCCGGTTGATGCCCGCCGCCTGCTGCTCTGCATCGAGTTCGGTCTGGCAGGCCACGCAATAGCGCACGCCCTTGATCGCGGCTCGGCGCGCTTCGGGAATCGCTTCGCCGCATTCTTCGCATTCGGTTCGGCTGGGACCCTTGGCCAAGTTGGCGCGAGCGCGGCGCACGGCATCTTCGACCGTCGCATCGATCTGCTCCTGAACAGCGCCGTCCTTGGCCCAGCCGGTGGCCACTTCAGGACTCCCCAGACCGATTGACCGCACCAAAGTGCGTCTGAAAAAGCTCGGCCGGGCGTCCTCGCCAGATTCGAACCTGATAGAAGTGGTCGTAGTCCCGCTCGTCCAGATCATCCATGGGCTGAGCAGTCAGCCCCGCGATGATGCGCGGGATCGTGTTGCTGTGGCCCACCACCAACACCTGCTCGCCGCAGTGGTTCTCGATCAGGTCGTCAACGACCTCCTGAACGTGTTCCTGAGTGCTCTGCCCTTCAGTCGAGTGCACGCGCATGGCGACACCCTGTGCGATCGCAACGGGTTCCGCGGTCATTCGTGTCCGCTGCCATTGGGTGACGTAAATCGCATCGAGCGCGATATCGGCCATCACCTCGCGCAGAGCCTCAGCCCGCGCCTGGCCTTCTTCCGTGAGCGCCGGATCCGGTCCATCGAGCTTCTCCGCATGGCGGACGAGATAGATCGAGGTGCCGGCCGAGTCATCGCAGTCCTGCGCCATCGCAGAAGCGCAGGCCAGCAGCGTCAGGAAACAGGCGATCAGTGGACGATTGAACATCAGCAGGGTTCAACTCACGGGAAATCAATCGCACAGCGTATCGAAATCAGGCCTGGAAGACAAAGGCCGTCAGTGGTTTTCCTGCTCGATGGGTTTTCTGCTAGCGTGTAGCCAATTTCGTGGAACCGAGAGTCAGGCCATGCCCGTCGTGAATCCCGTCATTGTCGTCCCCGGCATTACCGCCAGCGAGCTCCGCGACGACTATCCGGTCGATCCGCAGACGGTCTGGTCAGCCATTCTCAAGCGCCACTACGAGCGCGTTATGCTCCACCCAGAAGACCTTCGCTATGAGCTTGTCGAACCCTCCCGGGTCCGACCCGACAAGGTCTTCAAGCTGGTCTACGGCAACCTGATCGATGAGTTGCGCTACAACCTGGCC
>JBCDLQ010000228.1:0-4892 GCA_039414335.1 Pseudomonadota bacterium
CCGCTGGTGTTCGGTGACGGCGACATTATTTCCGGCGGTAATTTCCACGGCCAACCGCTGGCTCTCAGTCTGGACTTTGCGGCGATGGCGTTGGCTGAGATCGCCAGCATTTCCGAGCGCCGAACTTACCTGCTGCTGGAGGGCCATGACGGCCTGCCCAAGCTGCTGATGAAAGACACGGGCATCAATTCGGGCTTCATGATTCCCCAGTACACGGCAGCGGCCCTGGTCAGCGAAAACAAGGTTTTGTGCCACCCGGCCAGCGTGGATTCGATTCCGACCTCGCTCGGTCAGGAAGATCACGTGTCCATGGGTTCAATCAGCGCCCTCAAGCTGTTGAGCGTGCTGCACAACGTCGAGCACGTTCTGGCGGTTGAAATGCTGACCGCCGCCCAGGCTCTGGACTTTCGCGAGCCGCTCAAGCCGGGGCACGGCGTCGCCCTGGCCCACGGCCTGATTCGCGAATCGGTCCAACATGCGGACGAGGACTACGAAGTCGGCGCCGATATCGATGTCTGCACGCGCCTGCTGCGCAGCGGGCGCTGGGTCGACGGCTTGCGCAGCGCGATCCAAAGCCAGTCCGAAGATCAGTGACCGATGCCCTTGTTGACCAATATTCGAACGCTCTATCGCGTGCCCCGTGACGGTGGCCAGGGTCAAGTCGACGCGATCGATCATGCCGTGTTGGCATGGGATCAGGACCACATCACCTATGCAGGGCCCGCCGATGAATGCCCCGATGAATTCGACGACGGAGAGCGGATCAATGCCGGTGGCCGCTGTGCCATTCCCGGCCTGATCGACTGCCATACGCATCTGTCCTTCGGGGGCTGGCGCAGTCGGGAATTCAGTCAACGTCTGGCCGGCGAGAGCTACCAGTCAATTCAGGCCGCGGGTGGCGGTATCGCCAGCACGTTGATCCGAACCCGCCAGGCCAGCACTGAAATGCTGATCAACAAAGCCATGCTGGCCCTTGAGGAGATGACCAATCTGGGCGTGACCACCGTTGAGGCGAAATCCGGCTATGGCCTGAATCGAGAGGACGAGCTCAAGCAGCTGGAGGTCTACCGCGAGTTGAATCACCTCCAGGCGCTGGAGCTGGTTCCGACCTGCCTGGCTGCGCACCTGGTGCCGCCCGAATATGCTGAACGACGAGAGGCTTATCTCGACTTGCTGTGCAATGAACTGATCCCGGAAATTGCCGAGCGCAAGCTGGCTCGATTCTTCGATGTTTTCATCGAGGAAGGCGCCTTCTCCCTTGCCGAAGCCCGTCGCGTCCTGAACAGAGCCAAAGAACTGGGACTGGGCCTGAAGATACACGCAGACCAGCTCTCCGCCGGCAGTGGCGCGGACCTGGCAGCCGAACTGGGCGCTGTATCGGCCGAGCACCTGGAGTACGCCAGCGACGAGGGCCGTCAGGCCATGGCCGCTGCGGGAACGGTCGCCGTTACCCTGCCGATCGCGTCCCTGTATTTGAGGGAGCGCTACGTCGATGCGCGGAAATGGATCGAGGCCGGTGTACCGGTCGCCGTGGCCACGGATTTCAATCCTGGCTCGGCCCCCTCCTTGCATCTGCCTCTGGCCCTGCTGCTGGCCTGCCTGAATCAGCACATGACGCCGAGCGAGGCACTCAAAGGGGCGACGGCCATGGCGGCACGGGCCATCGGACTACAGGACAGTCACGGAAGCCTGTTGCCCGGCTATCAGGCGGACGTCGCGATTATCGATGCGCCGGACATTGAGCACTGGCTCTATCACTTTCGACCCAATGCCTGCGTGGCCACGATCAAACGCGGCGAATTCATTCATCGCACGCCGGCAATCTAGCTGCCGTCGGAGTGACGTCTTCGGGCTGACCAGACCATCAGCGCACAGACGACAGCCACAGCGGACAAGGAAACCAGCAGGGATCCGGTCGGCATCAACAGCAACAGTGCACAGACTGCCAGCAGCAGGCGAGACAACGCGTTCAATGGCCCTTCCAACCAGCCTTCGAACACGGCGCTGAGCGCATACAAGCCAATCAGCGCAAAGACCGCTACTTCCAGGGCTTCCAGCCAGCTGCCGCGCACCAGCGGTGTGTAGGCGAACAACAGGGGAATGATGTAGAGACCCTTGGCGAGCTTCCAGGCGGTCAGGCCCGTTGCCATTGGCCGCTCTCCGGCAATGCCGGCCGCAGTGAAAGCGGCCAGCGCCACGGGCGGCGTCACGTTCGAATCCTGACTGAACCAGAAGATGATCAAATGGGCCGCCAGCAGCGTGCCCGTCATTACGGACGGATCCAGCAGCGCATCGGCTGCAGCGCGCTGGAGTTCGGGCGTCATCGCCGTCACCAGGGCTTGGGCAGCGTCAAGACTCATAACCTGACCCAGACCCTGGGCACCGGGTGTGGCGAGAAGCACCGCCTCTCGTGCCTGCTCGGTGATGGCCCCGGAGGCAAGCATCTGAATCAGCTCGTTCTGGATCATCAAGCCGTGCAGGGTCGGCGCTGACACGGCCGCCAGCACGATGTAAGCAGCCGTGACCGGCAAGCCCATTCCGAGCACCAGAGAGGCCAGGGCCACGAGCAACAGCGCCAGGATCAGGCTGGAGCCGGCCCACTGTCCGATCATGATCGACAAGGTGTTGCCCAGACCCGTGGTCGTCATGACGTTGACGATCAGACCAACGGCAATCAACAACATGGCGGTCTTGACCATGTTCTTGGATCCCAGGGCCAGAGCCTCGACAATGGCCACCCAGCCCATGCGCTGGGGCGTCAGCCAGGAGGCCAGCACTACAGAGACGATGGCGAAACCGGCGGCGTAGACCGGGGTGAATCCGGCAACGAGCATGGCGACCAGCGACAGCAGCGGTAACAGCAGTGGCCACTGCCGCTTCAGCGCCTTCGCCCCAGAAGCTTCGGGTGCTGCCGAGCCGGACTCCGGCACCAGCCCAAGTCGCCCGGCGCGCAATCGCACGAAAAAGGCCAGCGATAGGAAATACAGCACGGCGGGCAGAAAGGCAGCGGCCACGATGGTCAGGTAAGACAGGCCCGTGAAGTTCGCCATAAGGAAGGCGCCTGCTCCCATCACGGGCGGCATCAGCTGACCACCGGTGGATGCAGCCGCCTCCACGCCACCGGCAAAGCGCGCAGGAAAGCCGGCGCGCTTCATCAGGGGACTCGTGATCACCCCCGTTGAGGCGGTATTGGCGACGGCCGATCCGGTAATCGAGCCCATGAGACCTGACGAGGTCACAGCAACCAGTCCCGGGCCTCCCGTTAATCGTCCGGCCAGTCGCCGGGCCAGCTCCAGGATGACTTCCCCGGCGCCGGAGCGCAGGAGAAAGGCCCCGAAGAGCACAAACATGAACACAAAGCTCCAAGAGATCCGTGCGATGCCGCCGAACAGCCCTTCGGAGGTGAACACGGCGCGGAACAACAGCGTTTCCAGACTCAAGCCCGGAAAGGCGAAGACGCCGCTGAGCCGGTCGCCCCAGAAGGCTGCATAGCTCAACAGAATCAGCACCAGAGCCGGAATCAGCCAGCCGGCCGCGCGCCGGGACAGCTCGATGGCCAGCCCGACCAGCAGCAGGCAGACCACCCAGTCAGCCAGCGAGAAATCCAAGCCGCGCTGATAGAGCGGTGTTTCCAGAAAGACCACCGCCGAACAGGCCGCAACCAAAACAAGACTGAACAGCAGGCGCCAGGCACTGATGCGTTGATCCAGCCAGCACAGAGCCAGTACGCCCAGGCTGGCGAAATGAAAAACACCGACCCAGAGGTCGGGCAACAGCAGCATCGTATTCAGCAAGACATGAATCAGGGCGACCAGCGCGGCCCAGAGCGTCATGGCCTTGGACCAGCGCGGACTGCTTTCGCTGAGCTTGGGGGCGAGGTGGGCGGCAGCCTCACTGAAACCCGATCTATCCACCATCGCCTCCTTCCGTCGCAGTCGCTGGCAGCAGCGCCGTCGGAATCGCGAGACCTCGCTCGCGATAGAAGCGAACCGCGCCAGGATGCAGAGGCACCGGCAGACCATTGATCGCTGAATCCAGCTGCATGGCGCGGGTGGCCGCGTGGAAGGCCTGGAGGAAGCCGAGGTTGTCGTAGAGCGTCACGAGCAACTGATAGACGTGCTCATCGGGCACGTCGGACCGGACCGCCAGCAGGTTGGCCTGAGCGATGGTCATGACAGCCTCGGCCTGTCCCGGATAGGTATCAGCCGGAATCTCGAAGGGCTGCCAAAGCTCCCCCATGCCCTGATTGATCTGCTGCCGCTGGGCTTCGCTTACGATCAACAGACGCGCCTGATCACCGGCGGCGGCGAGCGTGCGGGTGACCGCGCCGACGGGAATACCTGCAGGTGTATTCATGCCGTCGATCCGCTGGTTCTGAAAGGCGGCCGCACTGGCGCCATAGCCCTGATAGACCAGGTTGAAGTGCGTATCCGGATCCAGGCCAAGGGCGCTCAAGATGTGTCGATTCGAGCCCTCAGTACCGGAGAACCGGGCGCCGACCGAGAAGCGACGACCCGCCATGCCTCGCAGATCCTCGAGCGTCCCGCTGGCGAGACCGTCAGCGCGGACCAGCATATGCTCGACGTTGGGCCAGAGAGCCGTCACGCTGCGCAACTCGGTGAACGGTGGCTGCTTGGCCAGGCGACCTTCGCCGGTCCTGGCCCAGGCGCCATAGAGCCCTTGAAGAATGGCAAAATGCGCTTCCTCATTGCGCATCAATCGCAGGTTTTCTTCAGAACCGGCACTACTGATCGCGGCCAGCGACACGCCGTGCTCCGGTTCCATGACCTGCTTGCTCAAGGTGGCGATCGCCACACCCACCGGATAGAACGTGCCACCGGTGGTGGCCGTTGCCAGGATGTAGCGGGTTTGCTTTGCGTTGGGATCAGTCG
>JBCDLQ010000229.1:0-4877 GCA_039414335.1 Pseudomonadota bacterium
CGGCCGAGCAGCGTGAGCAGCTCAACAAGGAGGAAATCGGCGTGGTGAATCTGCGCGGGTCCTACCTGCTGATTGACCTGGAGACGCTGGCGGCCTATCGCGAGATTGCGCCCGATCTTGTCCCGGATCTCAGCGCCAAGGAGCCCGAAGACGACGGCTCACATTACCCTGAAGTTCCAGACGATCTGATCTGGTAAGCACCGCTCGAAGGAGGCAGACGGCCCCTGTCTGCCGCCAAATTCACAAAATTCAGCTGGTCAGGTTGGGGCGCAGAAAGCGCTCCGCGTCTTCGACTGAAATTTCCTTTCTCTCGGCATAGTCTTCGACCTGATCCTGGTTGACCTTGCCGACCACGAAATACTTCGATTCCGGATGGGCGAAGTAGTAGCCGCTGACGGCGGCGGCGGGATGCATGGCAAAGGATTCGGTCAGATCCAGTCCGATTCGCTCGGCCACCTGCATCAGATCGAAAATCTTGCGCTTTTCACTATGGTCAGGGCAGGCCGGGTAGCCGGGTGCCGGTCGGATGCCCCGATAGCGTTCCTCGATCAGCTCTTCATTTGCGAGCTGCTCCTCCGAGGCATAGCCCCAGTCGAGGCGGCGCACGCGCTGGTGCAGGGCTTCGGCAAGGGCTTCTGCCAGTCGGTCGGCGAGCGCCTGCAGGAGAATGGCTGAGTAGTCATCGTTTTCGGGCAGGCGCGCAAGCGCGTTTTCCAGACCGTGCCCGGTGGTGACGGCAAACAGGCCGATGTGATCTTCATGGCCCTGGTCCTTCGGGGCAATGAAGTCGGCCAGGCACAGGCTGGCCGAGGGTTTGTCGGCCTGCTGACGCAAGAACACGAGACGCTCACGAATGTCATTTCTCGACCCGTCCTCGTACACCAGAACGTCGTCGCCGTCGCGTGCGGCCGGAAGCAGGGCGAAGACGGCCTTGGCCGTTAGCCAGCGTTCTTCAACCAGACGAGCCAGCATGGCGCGCGCATCCTTGTAGAGGCTGCTCGCCGCTTCGCCAACGACCGGGTCTTCCAGGATGTCCGGAAAACGCCCGGCCAGTTCCCAGGTCTGGAAGAACGGCGTCCAGTCAATGAAATCCACCAGCTCATCGAGCGGCCAGTCCTCGATCACCTGCAGCCCCGGCCTTTGTGGGGCCTCGGCTGTCCAGCCCGAGTCGCTCAGGTCCAATGATCGTTCACGGGCCTGGTCGATTGAAATCAACGGCTTGCGGCTTCCGCGCTGGTCGTGACGATCACGGATTACGCGATAGTCCTCGGAAAGGCCCATGGCGTAATCGGGTCGATGAGTGCTGCTCGAGAGTTTGCGCACGACGTCCACCGAGCGCGATGCGTCCTTGACCCAGCAGACGGGACCTTCATAAGCCGTGTCGATCTTGAGCGCCGTGTGCGCCCTTGAAGTGGTTGCCCCCCCGATGAGCAGCGGCAGGTCCATGCCACGCTTTTGCATCGCCGTGGCGACATTGACCATTTCATCCAGCGAGGGGGTGATCAGACCCGACAGGCCGATCAGGTCCACGTCTTCAGCGATCGCTTCGTCCAGAATTCTCTCGGTCGGGACCATCACGCCCAGGTCGTGTATATCGAAGCCGTTGCAGGCCAGCACCACCCCGACAATGTTCTTGCCGATGTCGT
The DNA here is from genome assembly GCA_039414335.1 of Pseudomonadota bacterium. Lineage (GTDB taxonomy): Bacteria > Pseudomonadota > Gammaproteobacteria > Xanthomonadales > Wenzhouxiangellaceae > Wenzhouxiangella. The sequence continues at coordinate 1,647 of JBCDLQ010000229.1, forward strand.
GCACATCGCCCTTGACAGTGGCCATCAACACCTTGCCTTTTTTCTCGCCGGCGGTCTTTTCCTCCTCGAGGAAGGGAACGAGGTAGGCCACGGCCTTTTTCATCACTCGGGCGGACTTGACCACCTGCGGCAGGAACATGCGGCCATCACCAAACAGATCGCCGACGTGGTTCATGCCGTCCATCAGCGGGCCTTCGATGACCTCCAGGGAGCTGCTGTGCTGCTGGCGGGCTTCCTCCGTATCTTCGATGACGAACTTGTCGATGCCTTTCACCAGCGAATACTGGAGCCGTTCGGCCACGGATTTCTCGCGCCAGGCCTCGTCCTTTTCCTGCTTCTGACCGTCGCCCTTGAAGCGCGCTGCGGCGTCCAGCAGTCGTTCCGTCGCGTCCGATCGCCGGTTCAGGACCACGTCTTCGACGAGCTCGCGCAGTTCGGCGTCGATGTCATCGTAGACGGCCAGCTGTCCCGCATTGACGATGCCCATGTCCATGCCGGCTTTGGTGGCATGGAACAGGAACACGGAATGCATGGCCTCCCGCACGACGTTATTGCCGCGGAAGGAAAAGGACATGTTCGAAACACCACCGGAGACGTGGCAGTTCGGATAACGGGACTTGAGAATACGGGTCGCGTTGATGAATTCCATGGCGTAGTTGTCGTGTTCCGCCATGCCCGTCGCCACCGGGAAGATGTTCGGATCGAAGATGATGTCTTCCGGCGGAAAGCCAGCCTGCCCGGTCAGCAGATCGTGGGCCCGAGACAGGCATTCGACCATGCGGTCGGCCGAATCGGCCTGGCCCGTTTCGTCGAAAGCCATCACGACCACCGCTGCGCCGTAGCGTCGAATCGTTCGCGCTTGTTCGAGAAATTCTGCTTCGCCTTCTTTCAGACTGATCGAGTTGACCACGCCCTTGCCCTGAAGGCAGCGCAGGCCCGCTTCGATGACGCTGAACTTGCTCGAATCGATCATCACCGGCACCCGGGCAATATCGGGTTCGGCGGCGATGAGATTGAGGTACTGGACCATGGCGGCTTCGGCGTCGAGCAAGCCTTCATCCATGTTGATATCGATGATCTGGGCGCCGTTCTCGACCTGCTGCTGGGCCACCTCCACCGCTTCATCGAAGCGATCTTCGAGAATCAAACGCTTGAAGCGTGCCGATCCGGTGACATTGGTGCGCTCACCGATGTTGATGAAATTCAATTCGGGCGTGATGATCAGCGGCTCGAGGCCGCTGAGGCGTGTGTATCGCCGGGCGTGCTCTTGATTCATGGAGTTCAAGTCGCTCGCAGGCCTCAGGCCGCATCCATCTCGGGGATCGGCCGCGGGCGATGGGCGCTAGCGGCTTCGGCAATCGCTTTCATGTGTTCAGGCGTGGTACCGCAGCAACCACCAACGATATTCAGGATGCCGTCGCGGGCGTAGTCGCCAATGACGCGAGCCATACCTTGCGGGGACTGATCATATTCACCAAACTCATTGGGCAAGCCGGCGTTTGGGTGAGCCGTAATCAGGCAGCCCGCGACCCGACTCAGGGCTTCAACATGCGGTTTCATCTGTTCAGCACCGAGCGCACAGTTGAATCCAACGGCCACGGGATCGGCATGCGCCACAGAGTAGTAGAACGCTTCGGCGGTCTGCCCGGACAGGGTCCGTCCACTGGCATCCGTGATCGTCCCGGAAATCATGACCGGCCATTTCGCACCGCGCCGCTCGAATGCTTCCTGAACCGCGTAGATCGCGGCTTTGGCATTCAAGGTGTCGAAGACCGTTTCGATCATGACGATATCGACGCCCCCCTCGAGCAGGCCGAGCGTGGCTTCAAGGTACGCCTCGACCAATTCTGCGAAGTCCACGTTCCGGAAACCCGGGTTGGAGACATCGGGCGAAATTGAGGCCGTACGATTCGTCGGACCCAGAATGCCAATAACGTAGCGCGGGCGAGAAGGATCGGTGGCTTCGACTTTACGGGCCACCTGAGTGGCGATTCGGGCTGCTTCGACATTGATTTCGGCCGACAGGTCTTCCAGCGCATAGTCCGCCTGGCTGATGCGATTGGCGTTGAAGGTATTCGTTTCGATCAGATCACAACCGGCCTCTAGGAACTGGCGATGAATGTCCGCGATGAGGTTGGGTCGGGTCAGAACCAGCAGGTCGTTGTTACCCTTCAGGTCCTGCCCATGATCAGCAAAACGTTCATCGCGAAAGTCTGCTTCTTCAAGGCGCGCGTTCTGGATCATGGTGCCCATGGCGCCATCAAGGATCAGAATGCGGTCATTCAGCGTGTGCAGCAGCTGTTGCACACGGTCGGAGTCGTGCCAGGGCAGTGTGGTCATGGTGAGTCGGCGTGGAAGGTCAGAATTTTGAAATTTGGGGTTCGGCGTTCGATGGAGGTCACGTTGCAGTAGCGCAGTTTCAGCCCGGCTTCTTCGGCGTAGGCCTTGATCTGTTTCGGGCTGAACCCGTTGTTGACGTGCCCATAGGCCTGCACTTCGCTTTGATAGCGATGGTCGGCCAGCGTTGCGCCGAGTAACTGACCGCCTTTCGCAAGGACGCGCCGAGCTTCTTCGAACACGCGTTCGGGCCGCTCGCTGTAGGTCAATGCGTGGAGCAGCAGAACCGTATCGAAGGAATTCGCCGCGAAGGGTAGATCATGCATGTCGCCCTGATGAAAACGAACCTTGTCGAGGCGAGCGACGCGCTTGCGGCCGGCCTCGACCACGCGCTCGGACAGGTCGATGCAGTCGATTGAGTCGGCCTGGCTGGCCAGCAGTTCACCCATGACGCCGTCACCGGAAGCGATGTCCAGGACACGACCGGGTTTCAATAGATGGACCAGGGCTCTGGCCGTGGCTTCCCAGGTTCGGCCCGGTGAATAGTGTCGCTCCATGTCGCCGGCCACGGCGTCGGGCCAGCTGCGGCCACCACTGCGTTGATTCAGCACAGCGTCGAGGTGCTCCTGGTCCGATTCGACGAGCGCATCATCCAGACGCTCGGAGAGCAGCGCCCAGAGTTGCATCAGTTCGCTATTGTCCTGCCCCGTCTGGATTCGGTAATACACGGATACGCCTTCGCGTCGATCGACAACCAGCCCGGCTTCGCGCAGTCGCGCCAGGTGAGTCGAAACGCGCGGCTGGGCCAGCCGGGTGATCTGCGCGAGCTCCGCGACCGTGAGCTCCTCGCGATCGAGCAATGCCAGTAGCCGCAGGCGTGTCGGGTCGCCGAGC
>JBCDLQ010000230.1:0-4842 GCA_039414335.1 Pseudomonadota bacterium
CGAGCATTAACTCACTCATCGGGCAGCTCGTCCACCAGACGCTTGAGCGCCTTGATGTCTTCGGCGCTCAGCGATTCGCGCGCGGAGAAATGGCTGTCCAGTGGTGCCAATTGCCCGTCGAAGAGATGGTTGATCAGTCCTTGGCTTTTCTCGTGGACATAGTCCTCGCGTTGAAGAACAGGGCTGTAGAGATACTTTCGCCCTTCACGCGTCGCGCTGATGGCTTCCTGAGTCAGTAGCCGGTTCAACAGCGTGCGCTCGGTCATTTCGCTCCACTAAATGGCTGTGGCTACTTCTTCGATAATCTGTTCGGCCGAGAGGGGGCTGCGGCGCCAGAGCGCTTCCATGACCACACTTTCTGCATCGCTGATCGACATGGTTTTACACCTGTAATTAGAATATGATTTTACAGGCGTAATAGTTGTTGTCAAGTCAATTGTCGAAGCGCGTCAATAATGCGGCGGAATCTCATCGTGCCCGTCGCCGATCCCCGTATCGCGCTGCAGGCTCTCGATCTGCTCCTGCAGTTCGTTCAACTTCTTATGCAGAGATCCGGTCTCGTTCTGTTGCGCTTCGAGTTCGCCAGACAGCACGTCCACCGTGTGTTCGAGGAAGGCCAGCTTTGATTCCAATTGCTCGAGTCGATCGTTGTTGTTCTGGTCGTCACTTGCGCTCATGCCGGCTTTTCCTCTTGTTGAAGCCATCCGATCATTGCAGACTATCCGAACGGGGCGCGCCCGAGCGCCACTTTCATGGGCTACCAGCCGCCACCGCCGCCGCCGCCGCCACCGCCGCCCGAGGAGCCGCCACCCCCGCCGCCCGATGACGAACCCGGGGCCGTGGATGAGCTGGAAATGCCTCGCGACAGGCCGCTGGCAAGGGAGTTGGAGATGGCAGCACCGCTGAGGGCGCCTCCGGAGAGCATTGCGGGGGTATACCAGCTGCGACTCTGGATCGAGCCACTGACCTCGGACTGTTGGATGGCTTCTTCGAAGCGCTTGCCCCAGGTTTCCGCGCACTCCAGCGCAATGGCATAAGGCAGTAGACTCTCAAACTCTTCGATCGTAATCGGTCGGTTTCCGCCGTGCCGTCGCTCCAGTTCGTCGCGCTCTGCGATGGTCAGGTACAGCTGCAGGCCCTGGATCGCGTCCAGAATCTTCCGACCGTGTACGGTCGGCGCCTTGATCAGTTGATAGAAGATGACGTTGATCACCAGATGGCACAGCAGGATCAGCAGCGGCAGAACACCCACTTCCCAGCCGTACATGAAGATGATCCCGACACCGGTGGCGAAGAAGGGCAACAGGAACAGAGTGGCAAACAGCAGGGGAACGATCGCCCAGCCCGTGGCCTCCTTCCATCCCTTGTACATGCCCCAGTAGAAGATGCTCATGAAGCCGTTCCACATCAGCGCGAACAGGGCAATGAAGGGTGCGGCGCCCGGCTGCTCTGACGGCGTGAACAGGCTCATGACCAGAATCGCCGCTATCGAGATGATCAGTCCCGGCACCCACCATTTTCGATTGCGCTTGAAGTACAGCGATTCCATTGTTCCGCGCAGCGCCTTCTCATGCGCCTTGACGGCCTTGCCGACCCGCGAATGGTTGGACTGCTTGAACACCACCGTTTCTTCTCTTGCGAAAAGGGTGTCGAACAATGCCTTTTCCGTCTTCGAGGCCGGCGAACCCTGGCCACGCTGCACGACATAGTGCTTGTCGGGTTTGTCGAGACTGACCTGACCGTTGACCGCCATATGAACCAGGGCGGCTGCCGTCGCGGTCTTGTCGTAGCCGAACTTCAGGACATAGCGCAGCATGCCCGGCGAGTAGCCACTGGGAGGCTCGTAGCGTGCATGAATCACCCCAGCCTGAGGATCGCGACCGACCTTGCTCCAAGCCCAGGCGTGCCACGCCATCACAATCAGCAGCCCGATCAGTCCGATGACCGTTCCCCGGTTGTCAGCCAGCATCTGGGCACGGAGTTCAGCGGCGGTGGGTTCGGCCACCAGGCCTTTGGGAAAGCCGACGACCACGGTCATACCTTCATAGGGGCTCAGGTCGCGGCGGCTTTCGAAGCGTACGCTGTCCTCGGTCGAGATCTCAGCCGTCCATTCCGTGCCCTGTGCGCCGGCCTCACCGAGGTAGGCGTCGATTCGAAGTTCACTTTGCTCGACGGCGGCCGGCAGTTGAACGGTGGCAAACGTCTGATCGATGGGAAAGGCCCAGTCGTTACCGGTGACGTTCCAGTACAGCTCGTCATGTTCCTCGAAGAAACCGAGCTGTCGATCGGTTGTGTACTCGATTCGATAGCTGTACTTGCCCGGTTGCAAGAAGGTGCTGGCATCGCCGATGTAGAGACGCGTACCACCCGCTACGCCTTCCGTATGCCAGGGCTCGGCTTGGCCATTGCGGGTAACTGATTCGACATCGAAGGGAACGATGATGCGATTGCCAAGGCGGTCGCGGTAGACCGTCGGAAAATCGCGATAGATACCCCGTCGGATCTGTTGGCCTGCCGCACGAACGGCGATCATTTCGGACACCAGCAGACTGCCGTCGGGCTGGATCGTGATCTCGGAGGTGAAACGCTGGATCCGTTCATCCGCCTGCAATGCTGTAGTCATCAGCAGCAGTAGCAAAACCGAGATCGCTATCGATCTCACGCGCGATCCATCTGTTGGAGATAGCCAACGATAATGGCCTTCAAACCCTCGTTCGGCACTTTGTGAAGTCTCTCGCCCACGGTTCGTCTCATTGCCCTTGCCAGCCGCCGGACCTACCGCCGCCTATGGTGAAGCCGCAGGTCATCATCCCTAGGGCAAGACTGAGAACTTCTTTCTGACTGATTCCCAAGGCCCAGTAGCCGATCGCCATCAAGCCGCCCAAGAAAAGCAGCAGCAATCCGATGGTCTGAGTGATTGTGTGGTGTATGCCTCTTTTGCAGAAGAAGATCAATGCACATCCTGCTGCAATGGCAAGTAATCCCAGAGCGCTTGTCTCCAGAAGGAGAAATCCAGACAGGGCAGCAGACAAGCCAAGGAGAACGCCAACACCTGAAAGGATTAGCGGACCACGACCTATCGAGCGATCAGAACGCTGACTCATGACCATCATTCTTGGAACGGTACCGCTCGATGTCAAGAATGGGTCGTCGAGGACTGACGATCAGTTGGCGGTTTCTCCTGTTGCCAGAGCGAATGAACCGCTCGGTGTTGTCGGCCAGAGGTTTCCTCTGCTTGGCCGCACATTCAAGCCTGAGCCAGTTTGTGGCGCTCTGTCATAATCGGCGAATGGATCAATGGAACGATTTCCCAACGGTCGCTGTTTTCACGATCCTCCAACTGGGCACGCTGATCGGCCTGATGACGCTGGTGGCCTTTACGCGTCATGTCTACTCCGGTTTTCGTCATTGGTTGGCGAGTCTCTGGTTGCTGGCGCTGGCGCCGGCGACGCTGCTGCTGTTTCCCGAAGACGCCCCATTGCGGGACAGTCGCTTATTCGTATCGTGGATTCCCTTTCTGGCCGCTGCAGTCGTTTCCCATGAAGGAATTCGCCGCTTTCGAGGTCGTCCGTCCGTATGGCGTTTCGACGCGGGTATTGCCGGCATCGGTTTCCTCATCACTCTGATGGCTAGGGCGCTGGACGCTGACTACGACATCCTGATCGTCCTGCTCAGCTCAGCAATGATCATCATCCTGGCCCGGGCGGCCATGGCCATGATGCGAGGTGCTCGCCCCGGCTTGCGCGTCCCCTACGGGGTCTTTGCTGCGGGCCTGGTTCTCATGGCGTTTGCCGTGCTGTTCCGCGCCCTGACCATCTACCTGGGTTCGATGCTCGACTACGATCAAACTCGCCAGTTGGCGGAGCTCGTCCTGTTCGTCGGTGGCTCGATCGGCACCACGATTGCCATGGCTGGATCGATCCTCGCCGTCGGCCAGCGGCAAGAGATCGAAATGCTCGATCTGCAGCGGGTGCTGAAACGGCAGGCGACGACCGATTCGCTGACCGGCCTATCCAATCGACGGCACTTTTTCGAAGAGGCTGAATCGGCGCTTGAGCGAGCCGGCGACCATTCGCTGATCCTGTTCGACGTCGATCACTTCAAAACTGTCAACGATGCCTATGGCCATGATCTGGGAGATCTCGTGCTGCAGCGAATCGCGCGACTTCTGACCGAAGCCTTGCCGGAGGGCTCAACGGCCGCTCGTTTGGGGGGCGAGGAGTTTGTGGTCTTGCTGTCGAGTACCAAAGACAGTGCCATCAACTTTGCCGAGCGCGTGCTCGATCAGGTCCAGAAACACGCGAAAGACGGCATCCTGCGTCGTTCGGTGACGCTCAGCGCAGGGATCGCTACGGTTGCTCCTGGAGGAATCGATGCTTCGATGCGACTGGCTGATCGTCGTCTGTATCACGCTAAACGCTCGGGCCGGGGCAGAGTGGTTGCCGATGGCGACGGCGACAGCTTGGATGCACCTGCAACGACTGTAGTCCGGAGCGAGCGCCGTCAGCAGTGATCGACTTGGGTTATCGACCCATCTCGAACTGGGCCTGGATTGATCTGAATTCCCAACGAACGCTCGCTCCATGTAGTACAACGTAGCTCTCAAGTGACGAGCGCTCTTAAGAAACTGTCGAATGCAGTAATGTCATCAGCATTCCTGAGGACACCATTCTCCTCGTCAAAGGCATCTGACCACCGTCCTATGCCAAGCGTGCCTTTGACGTCGCCGCCGAAGTAAGTTGCAAGTGATGCGTATTGCAGAACCCCTGCGCCTGCGCGGGGCCCTGGAGTGGCTGCCAAAATCCCTAGGGCTTTGCCTTGCCAGACATTGGAATCAATACG
>JBCDLQ010000231.1:0-4836 GCA_039414335.1 Pseudomonadota bacterium
CGTCAGGCCCTCGGGGACTCGAGCACGGAACCTCGTCTGATTGCGACCCGCCGTCGACTGGGTTACCAGTTCATCGCCGATACGCAACAGGCAAGCCCGACCCCGGCCGTTTCCGAACCTCTCCCGGGCGCAGCGGAAACCGCAGCACCGAATCCCCGCCGTCTGACCTGGCCCCTGCTCTCACTGGTCGCTCTGCTGCTGGTGATCGCGGCGATCTGGCAGCAACAACAGGCAGCACCCACGCCCAGCGAACGTCTGCCCACGCTGGCGATCAGCGACATGGTCAATTCAAGTGAAGACCCGGCGTTGAACTGGCTGGCCCCTGCTCTTGAAACCTACCTGGGCCATGCATTGGTCGAGCTGGGAGGCTTCCGCGTCCTTGCAATCGATGAGCAAACGGACATTGAATCCATCGACTATCTCATCGAGGGTCAGTACCTCAGCGCCGGCGTTGATGGTTCCCGCCTCCTGGCCCAGCTGCGACAACCCGGGTCCGATGAAATCGTGACCAGCCTGGAAAGCAACGAAGTCGACTGGGATGTGGCGGGACTGAGCATCGGCCTGGCCACTGCCATTCGAGATCATCTGGGTTTCAGCGCACCGGCACAGTCCGACGCTGCCTCAATTCGATCCAGTCTGCCTAATCAAGCTGACACACAGCGCGCCTTCTTTCGAGGGCGGCAGGCTTATAGTGGCTCGGACCTCGTGCAGGCGCTGAACGAAGTCGAATCCGGACTGCGACTACAACCCGATAGCCCAGCGCTGATCATGCTCAAAGCCCAGGTGCTCTCTGGGCTGGGTGACATCGAAACGGCCCGCACGCTGAGCGAAGAGGCATTGACCAACACCCGGCTCTGGCCCCGCAGGGATCGTCTGGATTTGGAAGCCACGGCTGCCATGCTGGACTTCGACTTTGACCGAGCAGCCGATCGCCTCCAGGCCTTGACCCAGTTCTACCCGGACCCCATCAACGCTCGTCGCCTCATTCATGCGTTGATCCAATCTGGCCGTCTGAACGCTGCACGTGAGGGCCTTGAGTCCCTTCGCCTGAACCGGCCCGAAGACCCCCACATCGCCCTCCTTGGTGTCGAGCTCGCTCGAGTTGAACGCAACGCGGACGAACGCTTGGAAAAGGCCATTGAAGCCCGCGAACTCGCGGAAGCCGCCAACGCGTCGTCGCTAATTATTGCCGCACGCTTGGCCGAAGCCGAAGCCCTGATTCGCACAGGGCAGCTGGACAATGCTCAAACTACGCTGCAACCACTGATTGACGATCGCCTCCCGATCACCCAAGGCGATCAAGCCCGGGCGCAGCTGATGCTGGCAACAATCGAATTCCAGCGCGGCAATTTTGATCAGGCCCTGGCACAAACCGATCAGATTGAACGCAGTTTCCAGACCCTCAATCACCCAGCGGGGCTTGCCGAAACCTATATGCTTCGAACCTCGATTTATGACCGAACCGGTCGCGTCGAAGAATCACTGGAGCAGATCAGTGCAGCACAGGCCATGTTGGAAACGCTCAATGACCCCCGGCGCCTGGCGCAGGCGGGCGTTCTCTTCGGCGTGTCATTGATGCGAGCACAGCGCATGGATGAATCAGAAGCCTACTTGTCCCAGGCCGCCAGCTACTTCCGCACGGTCAATGATCGACAGGGCGAAGGCGCGGCGCTCATCAACCAGGCAACGCTGCTCGCCAGACTCGATCGACCGAATGACGCGGAGCCGATCTTCCAGAGAGCCCTCGAGGCGTTTGAAGACGCTGGAGACCTTCGCGGCCAAGCGATCGTTCTGGGCAATCTGGCGGCCATTGCGGGCCGCCGCCGAGATGTCAGTCGATCAATAGAGCTGTCAGAAGAATCGCTCGGCCTGTTCGAACTGATTGGTGCAAAAACAGACATTGCCCGGGTCAGTTTCAATCTCGGCATTCTCTATCGCGACCGAGGCGACCTGTTACAGGCTGAAACCACAATACGCCAGGCATCGGACAGTTTTGCTGAACAAGGCGCCCACCAGTTTGCCCTGCGCACGAAAACCTCACTGGCCAAATTGCTGGTCCACATGGGCCGCGGAGAGGAAGCGGAAGCCGTGCTTGTCGCCCTCAACGACAACCCCGTTGAAGATGTCGACGGTCGATCTGTGATCGATATTGTTCGAGGAGACCGCGCCTATTTCGACGGAGACTATGACCGCGCCTACGAGTTTTATTCGGAGGCCAGCGCCAAGGCGGAGGCGGTGAACAGTGATGCTGGCCGGCGCATGGCGAGAATCGGCTTGGCCGAGGTCGCACTGGCTCGATCGCAGTGGGTGATCGCCGAACAGACAGCCCTCGACAATTACACCCACGCGGTTGAAATTCGCGATCGCTCCGACCAAGTCGACGCCCTGTTGATCCTGGCTCGAGCCAGAGCAGAACAAGGTCGCCTGGAACAAGCCGAGCAGAATCTGGCCGAAATCGATCAGATCCTGACCGAGGTGCCGGACAAGCTCCAGTCACTGAAACTCGGGATTGTTCGAGGTCACATGGGTGACAATGAAATTCAGCGCCAGCACCTGGACTGGGTCATTCAAACGGCCAATGAGGTTGGCTATCTTCCGATCGCCGAACTGGCCCAACGTCGACTCGAAGTGCTGGCTAACTAGGCCCTACCCGCCTGAACAGCCGATTTCGCGGCACGATTTCAGAACCGCCTCGATTCAACCGCTGGCGGGCAGCCAAGATCTCGACCGGAGCAATCTTTCATCATTGCTTGGCGGATTTTGAATTGGCTTTCGTATTGCTGAGCAGTCAATGGCTCTAGGACCCCCTGCCCGATGCGCAACATCACGCCCCGAACACCCGTCGCCCTGCTGCTTTTGGCCCTCATGATCTGGTCGCCAATCACGGCCCAGGCAGCCCTGATTCAGGTGAACATGACAACTGATGCCGTCGACGTCGACCCGCAAGACGGCGCCTGCGACAGCGATCCAATGATGGCAGGTCTGCAGTGCACTTTACGCGCTGCAATAATGACGGCCGAGGCGAATGACGAAGCCGACCGAGTCGTCATTCCCCAGGGTTTTATTATCAGCCTTAACCTGGCCGGCGACGGAGATGCATCGATCGGAGATCTGGATATCACCACCGAGATTGAAGTCGCGGGTTTCGATATCAACCCACCCGCTGACCCCGGTGACCTTCCGCTGATCAATGCATTCGGGATGAACGACCGCATCTTTGATGTCTTTAACGGGCAGCTTACGGTGCGAGGCCTGCGTTTTCAGGGCGGCAACCCGGAATTCAGAGGTGGAGCCATTAATGTCAGCGGCAATTCCAGTGGGCAGTTGGAGGTGCACTTCAGCGACTTCCAGCTCAACCAGGCCTCCAGGGGTGGCGCCATCGCCCTCTCGGGCTTTACAAACCTATTGGTCGAAGACTCGAACTTCCTGCGCAATGACTCACTGATCGCCGAGGGCGCAGCCATTTTCCTGCAGTCCCAATCGACCGCCACAATCAGGCGTAGCAGTTTCGTCGACAATCGGGGGGCCGGGGGTAACTTCGCTTCCACCATCGGAATTTTCAGCAGCGGCGCAATCCGCATTGAAAACAGCACGCTGGACGGGGCTGAGCAAGTCCCGCCTACCCCCGGAAGAAGCAGTGGCAACGGTATTTCCACCGACGAGTCTGCGCTCGATCTCGAGATCGTCAACAGCACCGTCACTCGGTTTTCGAACTATGCGCTCCGTCTGGACAGCATCGACAGCAGCAGCCGCTTTCGCGTAAGCCATTCGATTCTGAGCGGCGACGACGATGGCTGTCTCACCGATGGACCGGATCAGTTCGCCGCCGACGGCCTCATCGAGTACACCCTGCTGAACTCAGAAACAGACTGCGGCACCTATCTCTCTGCCGGTGGCTCCTTGGGCGTCATGCCGGACCTCGGTAATCTCACCCAGGATGCCGCGCCTCGACTGACCTTTGCCAGGCCGCCCTCCGGACTGGACTCCAACGTGGTCGAGCGAGGCTTCCTGCCCGGAAACCCGCTGCTTGCCCCGCCCGACATCGACTGCCTGAATGAGGATCAGCGCGGTAATCCGCGACCTCAAGATGCCAACGCCGATGGCGATGCGCGATGCGATCTGGGAGCGGTTGAAGAGGGGCCGCCACAGGCGTTTGTGGTCGACTACTTTGAGCTGGATTTGCTCGACTCGAACCCCGGTGACGGCCAGTGCACCACGCTGATTGTTCCGGGTGTCGGCTCCGTGTGCACCCTGCGTGCTGCCGTTATGGAAACCAACGCTTTGCCAGGCCTGCAGCGCATCCTCTTCGAGCCTTCCGATATCCCGGCGGTCCTGACGCAGCCTGCTGGTGCCGGTGCTAGCGGCGGTGATCTAAACATCACCGATGCGCTGGCGATTGAAGGCCGTCTGGACAATGGTCGGCCGGTGACCGTGATCGAAAACCAAGTGACCGGTCAACGCTTGTTCACGCTGGAGGCGGGTGCAGAGGACGTTTTCCTTCGAAATATGGACATGTTTGGCGGCCAGCTCGGTACGGGTGCGGGTGGTGCGATCGCCCTGGTCTCGGGCGAGGCGACCCTTCGACGCCTATCCTTGCGCAATCACTTCGGCGGCGCAGGCGGCGGCGCCGTCGCTGTCTTTGGCGGGCGGTTGGAGATTGAAGACTCGGATCTGTTCAACAACAACACGCTGGGTTCGGGTGCAGCTGTTGTGATTAACGCCGGCGAGCTGTCGATCACCAACACGAGCATTCGGGGGCACCTAGGCCTGCTGGCCGACGGGAATCCCGCCACCAGCGTCGTTGCGCTTCAAGATACGGAGCTTGCGCTAATCAAC
>JBCDLQ010000232.1:0-4835 GCA_039414335.1 Pseudomonadota bacterium
CTCTCCCCTGACCGGAGTGGAGGGTGAGGCCGGATTGGAACGCATGCAATCCTGGGCGCGGGCCCTGCGCGGAAGCCAGCCATGAAGCAGCAGCACTTCGTCGAGCAGCGAAAGGGGCGCTGGGCACAATACGATCGCCAGCTCAAACGCTTGCGCAAGCAAAAAGGCAACAAGGAAGACCTGGCCGATTTCCCGGCTCGCTATCGCGCCCTCTGCAACGATCTGGCGCTGGCGAGAACCCGCGGCTACAGCCTGACCATCGTCGATCAGCTCGAACAACTGGTGCGCCAGGGGCACGCCTTTCTCTATCAACCCCGCAATCATCTGGGCCGCTCGATCGGTCGCTTCTTTGCCTACGAATTTCCGGCCCTGGTGCGTTCCGAATGGCGACTGAGCCTGCTGGCCTGTCTACTGCTGTTCGGGCCGATGATCTGGCTGGTCTGGCACATCGGCCAATCGCCCGAGTTCGTCTATCGCGTCCTCAGCCCGGAGACCATTGCCGACTACGAGAGCATGTACGAGGGCAAGGGCGGCGTCACTCGTGGAGCCGAAGACAACCTTGTGATGTTTTCCTTCTACATCATGAACAACATCGGTGTAGCCCTGCGAACCTTTGGCGCGGGCCTGGTCTTCGGCATTGGGTCGGCCTTCATACTGCTGCTCAACGGCGTCCAGATCGGCGCCGTTGCTGCGCACCTCAGCTTTGCCGGCTACCAGGAAAACTTCCTGAGCTTCGTGATCGGGCACGGCTCCCTGGAGCTACCCGCGATCGCCCTGGCCGGCGGCGCCGGAGCCCGCATGGGGCTCAGCCTCTTGTTCCCGGGTGGCTTGAGCCGGATGGCGTCCCTTCGACTGGGGGCCCGCCGTGCCGTGAAAATGCTCTACGGCGTGATCGTGATGCTGTTCCTGGCAGCAGGTCTGGAAGCCTTCTGGTCAGCCAGTTCCGTACCGGTCAATACGAAGTACCTGATCGGCAGCATCCTTTGGCTGCTGGTGATTGCCTATTTCCTGCTGGTCGGGCGAGGCAGGGAGCGACCCCGTGCAGACTGATCGCATCGTCCTCAGGCCGAGAAGCCCCGCCGAGGCGATTGAGCTCGGCCTGCATCTGACGCGCGCCAACTGGCTTTCGCAGATCGCCCTGATGCAGGCCCTGCTGTTACCGGTGTTGCTGCTCGGTGCCGGCCTTGCGCTGCTGTTCTCGCCGTTACTGTTGCTGACCCTGATCTGGTTCAAGCCGACGCTGGACCGCGCCCTGCTGCACCAGCTCAGCAATGATCTGCTCGCACGACCAGCCGGTGCGGCGACGATCTTGCGCCAGTGGCGCCAATGGTGGTTCGGCGGGCACGCGGTCAGCTTGCTCTGGCGTCGTTTCATTCCGGGTCGAAGCGTCGTTCTTCCGATCTGGCAGCTGGAACGACTCAAGGGCGCCCGGAGAAATCAACGGGCAAGGTCCTTGAACCACAATGATCGCGGCAGCTCCACCAGCCTGACGTTTCTCGCTTCCATGGTGGAACTTACTCTGCTGGCCTCCACGGTGGCCTTGATCGTGTCCTTTGCGCCCGAGCAGTGGACCGACGGCATGCAGTTCTTCGACTGGCTGGCAGTCAATGCCAACGTGGATTCTTTCTGGTGGCTGCTGGCGCTGGCCTACCTGCCGGCGCTGGCCCTCGTCGAGCCCTTCTACGTGGGCGCGGGCTTCGGGATCTATCTCAATCAGCGCTCACGCCTGGAATGCTGGGACCTCGAACCCCAACTGGACGCGCTCGTCGCTCGCCATCATTCGCGGGGGCACGCATGAGGACCAAGCTCTGGATCACAGTGGGTCTGATCACCCTGCTGTCCATCGATATCGCCTTGGCTGAAGAGGTGCCGCCGGAAGTGCAGTTCACGCCCTACAACTGTGAGAAATGGGAAGCCCGCAAGGAGGCCATGGCGGATTCGAGTGATCCCTTGCAGCAATCACTGGGAGAACTACTCCAGCAGCCCGAACTGAGCTACTGCCAGACACGCCGTGTCCGCGTCCAGGACCCCGAAAAACCAGACGAACCCTGGTTCGATTGGGATCCAAACCTGGACTGGCTGGCCATGCTGATGCAGATCCTGGCCATTGCCGTGCTGATCGCACTGGTCATCTGGCTGCTGTTGAAGCTGCAGCCGGGACGCTGGGCAAAAGCCTCAAGCGAAGCGCAAGGCAAGACCATTCCAGTAGACCAGCGCCGAACGCTGGCGACCGCGGATGATGACGATCTCGACCAGGTGGTGTCTGCAGCCGAGAGAGCCTGGGCAGCCGGAGATCGTCGTCGAGCGCTCAGTCTCTTGTATCGCGGCGCCCTGATCAGAATCTGGCCACGCGACCGCGACCGTCGGGCACGGACGGAACGAGAAGTCCTCGCCGCTCTGCGCTCGCAGCGTGCGCCTGAACAGCTGCAGTCCACGATGCGTCTTTTGACGCGGGCATGGCAACAGTCGGCCTGGGCCCACCGCCCGCCTAGCGATCAGGATTTTTCCAAAGTCCGTGATCGCTGGATCGAGACCTTCGACGACAGCCCGGTGCTCGAGGCATGAAGAGCTCGCTGTCGACACGCCTCCTGATTGGCCTCGCGCTCGTGATCGTCGCTGTGGGGGCCTGGCATCAGCTGTCCGACGGTGAGTACGAGGACCAGCGCGTCTACGCGCCAGAAAACCGGCAGCTGACCGTTGAGCGCATGCACATTGTCGAGCGCTGGTTCGGCCAACAGGGGCGCAACGTCGAGGAACTGAGAACCCTGCAGTTCCTCAACAGCATTCCTGCGAACGATCAGACGTTGATCATTCCCTATGCGCTCGGTCAGTACTCCCGACTCGAAGCGCGCGAGCTTCAGCAATGGGTACTGCGCGGCGGCCACTTGATCGCGGCGGCTCCCTACAGCCTGGGTGAGCAGAATCAGTCTTTCGAGCTGAACTCGTTCGGCATCACCACCTGTCGAGAGTGTCTGATCGAAACCCTTGAGAACAGTGAAGCGGAAGGGGAAGCAGACGCGTCGGCAGATGCTGACGACGAACCCTGGGTGAACCCAGCCAATCGGCGCATCGCCGTGCTGGGGCTGGATCAACAGGCGCTGAAGCTCTGGAGCGAAAACGCGCTGGAGGTTGACCGATCGTCGAACAAGCTCAAGCAGTGGTACTCACCCGATGGCGCCGCCATGGCGGCCCGCTACGCCTTTGGCGAAGGTGAGATCACCCTGCTCCCGAACAACGGTTGGATGGAAAACCAGCGAATGATCGAGGCTGATCATGCCCGACTGGCGCTGGCCCTGACCGAGCATCGCAGCGGCACGATCTTCATTCAGCATTTCAGCGTGCCCGGCGGTCTGTTGACCTGGCTGTGGCAGCTCGCCCCACTGCTCTGGCTGGCCCTGCTGGCGTTCGCAGCCCTGTGGATCTGGTCTCGCCTGCCCCGCCTCGGCGCCGTGCTGGCCGACCCGGATCAGCAGATCAACCAAATGCGCGAGCGCCTGCGCGCTACGGCGCGCTTCGACTGGCGCCACAATCAGGGCCGCCAGCTGATGGAAGCGCTGCGGGAAGAAATCGCCGCACGCGCCCAACGGCGCTATCCGGACTGGCACCGCCTTTCACTCAGCGGTCGAGTACAGCACCTGAGCCAGCTCTGCCCGAATCTTTCTCAACAGGCCATTCAAGCGGTCCTCGACCACCCCCCCATCGAGCCGGCCGATCGACTGATAGACCATTTGAGCGTTCAGCAGCAGCTGATCCACGCGCTGTAGACCGAATAGGAACAAGGACAAGAACCATGAATGATGCACCCAGCACGCCGGAACTTCCCAGCATCGAGGCGGCTTCGGAACAACTTCAATCACTGAACCGCGCCATGAATTCGGTAGTACTCGGTCAAGAGCCGGTGATCGAACAGGTGTTGGCGGCCTTGCTCGCCGGCGGACATGTCCTGATCGAGGGCGTACCAGGGCTGGCCAAGACCTTGCTGGCTCAGTGCCTGGCGACCACCGTCGGCGGCAAGTTCTCGCGGATCCAGTTCACTCCAGATCTGATGCCATCGGACATTACCGGTCATGCCATGTATGACATGAAGAGCGAAAGCTTCAGACTGCGCCGCGGGCCCGTGTTCTGCAACATCTTGCTCGCCGATGAAATCAACAGAGCACCGGCCAAGACACAAGCTGCCTTGCTCGAGGTGATGCAAGAGCAGCGCGTGACGATCGAAGGCAAGTCGCTGCCCGTACCCGAACCCTTCATGGTCCTGGCGACGCAGAATCCGATCGAACATGAAGGAACCTACCTGCTACCCGAGGCGCAGCTGGACCGCTTTGTGATGAAGGTCCTGATCGACTACCCCGAAGCCGACGTCGAGCAGCGAATCGCTATGAACCTGGCGGGCATTCGCAACGACCTGGTGAGTCTGGCCCAGACCCTGGAACCCCTGTTGACGCCCGAGTCCGCGATTGCCCTTCGTTCGCTGGCTCGAAAGGTCAGCATCGACGAGAAGATCGCCGAATACGCCGTGAACATTGCCCGTGCTACTCGCGAATGGCCAGGCATCTCGATCGGTTCGGGACCCCGAGCCAGCATTGCCCTGCTGCGCGTGGCCCAGGCCAGCGCCCTGCTCGAGGGGCGCGACTTTGTCATTCCCGATGACGTCAAGCGCCATGCCGTGGCCTGTTTGCGCCACCGAATCACCCTGACGGCCGAGTTCCAGATGGAAGGCCAGACTGCCGATGAAGTCCTGGAGCGCCTGATTGAAGCCCAGGAGGCACCGCGTCAGTGAAAGCGGATTCGCCGGTCGCCGTCTTTCAGGGTTTTGGCGGCTTGCTGAAACCCAG
>JBCDLQ010000233.1:0-4782 GCA_039414335.1 Pseudomonadota bacterium
AAAGGATGAGACGGCTGATGGCTGCTACCGGGGTGATCGTGATCAGCGAATTGGTGCGCCGCAGAATGTCATACATGCCAACCCCGGTGAGTCTCATTCTGTTCAGAGCCTATCAGCCATCGTCAATAGGTCACCGTCCCGATTTGCCGCACGCTCCAAGGAGTTACTCGGAGAGACCGTCATGGTCTATGTGACCCAGTGGAGAATGAACCAGGCTGCGCGTTGGTTGAGCAGCACGGACTGGAGCGTTGAACAAGTTGCCGAGGGCGTCGGGTACATCAGCGTAGCTGCCTTCTCCAGAGCGTTCTCCAGGACCATGTCCATCTCCTCGGCGCGTTATCGCAAAGCGCACTCTTCGCCGCTTGGGCAGGCGTCGGAAGCGACCATCGCTTGAATGAGATTCCTCCTTTATCGATACTCCCCCCTGGAACGGGACGGGATTGGCCAGTGATGAATGGCAACAGAAATTTGAAGCAATTTTCGACTCTATTGATGGGGCTTGGCCTGATGCTGTCCTCATCACTTTCCGCCGGTAATGAATTCCCCTTGCTCACGGGCGCCTATTTGGACACGGAACCGATCCGGCCTGTTGGAGTGGCCTTTGTCAGTGATGGCGCGCTGGTCGTGGCGATGAATCGGGGCGCTGGCAGCGGTACGGAAACCGGGACCATTGCGCTGGTTGACCCGTTCAGCGGTGCCGTGGGCGAGGTGATCTGGTCTGGCAATCCAATCGTCGACTTCGGTGGCGGAAGCGGCACCAGCAGCTGGGCCGCAGTGACGGCGAATGATCTGATCCTGGGTGACTTGGACGGACTCTCTGTCGAGGCAGAGCGCGGACTGCCAACGGGCTCGTCGGGTCGAGCCGTCGCGGTCTGCCCGGGTCAGGTCGCCTTGCTGCTGGACTCGGGTAGCACGATCGTCGCGCGTCTCGAGCAGCGCGATGGATCCGAGATTCTGAGTTCGCCGCGGGGCGATACTGCCGTGAACGATGTGGCCTGTGATCCGGTCAGCGAGCGCCTTTTTGTCACCGGCTACAACCAGGTCAGCGAGACGCTGCAGCGTCCCTTCATTGACGGTCTGAGTGCGGCGGGCGCTTCGGACTGGCGTGCCTATCAGAACGGGAATCCCGCCGATACTTCCGACGCGCGCGGCATCGCACTGCGTCGAAGCGATCAGGGAGAGCTCTGGTTCGCAAGTCAGGCCAGCGGTGGAGTCAGCGCCTTCCGCCGCGACCCTCTGGATCCGAACAGCAATGCGACGCTGGTGTCATTTGACGCCTACAACCAGACCTTCAACCTGGGCGGGCAGACGATCACCTTCTACGGCCGATTCGATCCACAGACCGGCGCCTTGATTCGTGGCCAGTTCCAACTGTCACGGCTGTCCAACAACAGCGGTAATTCCGTGCGCGTGTCCGATCTGGATATCGATGGCGCGGGTCGGGTCCATGTTGCCGGCGTATCGTCGGCCAGCATGGCCAATCGCGACGGTCTGACGATCCAGGGAATTGCCGTGGGGGCCTACTCCGGTGCCGATCCGTCCTTGCTAGTCGCTTCCGATGACCTGAGCAGTCGCATTCACTGGACAATGTTTGTCGACGAAGGCGGCCGAGGCAGCGTCGTGGCCGTTGTCACATCGGGTGATCGCTACGCTTTTCTCGTCGAGAACACGGGCGGCAGCCTGCTGACTTTCAATGCGGCGGTCGAGTTGGACGATCTTTCCGCTCCGCCTTCCGGGGGCACCCCTTATACCTGGCTCGGTGCCTGGGGCAATCTGGAACGCGATGCGGAACTGTTCGAGGATCGCTTTGAGTTCTGACCTGATTCCAGTCAAGCTGACGGCGGCTGAGCTCGATTCACTTCGCCTGGCGCGGGAACTGCTGGACAACCCCGGTCTGATCGCGCGCCTGTCCAACACGCTGGCTACGCCGATCGATCTGGGGATGGACCTGCTGCCGGATTCGGCCAGGGAAAGAATCCTGAAGATCGCCGAACAATCTTTGATGTCGGCGCTGAAGACCGCGCTCTGGACGCTGGAGGACGGAACGCCGTTGCCATCCAATCGTTTGCACAAGGCGGGCAGTGTCATCTCCGGCGCCTTGGGCGGTGCCTTTGGTCTGCCAGCCCTGGCCATCGAGCTACCGGTATCGACTTCCATCATGCTGCGGTCGATCGCCGACATTGCCCGTAGTGAAGGTGAAAACCTCGCTGATGAGGCCGTCCAGATTGCCTGTCTCGAAGTGTTTGCCCTGGGCGGTGCCTCGAAGGCAGACGATGCGGCGGAGACCGGCTATTTCGGTGTTCGAAGTGCCCTGGCGCGAAGCGTATCTGAGGCGGCCCGCTATGCCGCAAGCGTGGGCACGGTCCGTGACTCGGCGCCTGTGCTGGTCAAGCTGATCAGCCAGATTGCCGCGCGATTTTCCATCCCCGTTTCCGAGAAGGCGGCGGCCCAGTCCGTGCCGGTGATCGGTGCGGCGGGAGGCGCTTTGATCAACGTGCTGTTCATGGATCACTTCCAGAACGCAGCGCGAGGACACTTCATTGTCCGGCGTCTGGAGAGGATCCATGGCGTCGACCGTATCCGGGAAGCCTGGCTGGCACTCGAAACGTTGGAAAGCGATTCAGGAACTCAGTAGCTGCGATTAACCAGGCGTCGGCCCAGCCAGCGTAGTACCGTGGTGTCGCCAGGCAGAACATCCAGCGCGCGTGAAGCGACCGAGCTGAGCTCATCGATGCGATCGTGGGCGGCCTCAATTCCGAAGCGAGCCGGCCAGCTGGCCTTGTCGTGGGCCTCATCGGCACCAGCGGTCTTGCCGATCACGCCGGTCTGGCCTTCGATGTCGAGCAGGTCATCGCGAATCTGGAAGGCCAATCCGACCGATTCGGCGAAGTCCGACAGGGCCTGCCGGTGTGCCGGCGGCAGATCGGAGCGGCAGGCCGTCGGCATCAACACAGCAGAACGGATCAGCTTGCCGGTCTTGAGTTCGAACATGAGCTCGACTTCGGACTTTTTCGGTGCCGTGCCTTCCATGGCCAGATCCATCGCCTGACCGCCCGCCATGCCTTCGACGCCGCAGGCGTGTGTCAGGTGGCGAATCATGTTCAGCTGGACGCCTGGCGAATCGTCCAGAGCCCTTTGATTGGCCAGGCATTCAAAGGCCAGGGCCTGCAGAGCGTCTCCAGCCAGAATGGCCAGCGCCTCATCGAAAGCCAGGTGCGTGGTGGGACGGCCGCGACGAAGGTCGTCATCGTCCATGGCTGGCAGGTCATCGTGAACCAGTGAATAGCAGTGGATGAGTTCTACGGCGCAGGCCGCAGCATCCAGATGGTCCATCGGCAGGTCCAGGCAACGGCCACTGGCGTAGACCAGCAAGGGGCGCAAGCGCTTGCCGCCATTGAAGACGGCGTAGTGCATGCCTTGACGAAGGCGCTCATCACCCTGGGCCTCATTCAGAACCGTGTCGAGCTTTTCGTTGGCGTGCTGAATCCAGGCGTCGATTTGTTGATCGATCGCCTGCCTTGGCTCACTGCTGTTGCTCATGTCTGCGCTGCGGCAATCAATCGAAGGGCCAGAGACGGCTCAGCCAGCCGGGCTGCTCCTCTTCCAATTCCAGGAGTTGATCAGCGTAGTTGAGCTCGAGGACGCGGCGCGTGTCAGCGGCCAATTCCGGAAGATCCATCTTCTGGTAAGACCGTTCCAACAGCGCCAACGCGTTGACGTTGGCCGGTGCGCCTGAATAATTCTCGATCACGTACTGGGCCCGGCTGATGGCTGCCACATAGGCCTTGCGGCGAAAATAGTACTCGCCGACGGTGATCTCATACTCGGCCAGGACGTTGCGCAGGAACACCATGCGCTGACGCGCATCGGCGACATAGCGACTCTGCGGATAGCGCTGAATCAGCGACTGGAAATCCTGGAAAGCCAGACGAGCGCTTTCCTGGTCGCGGTCTACCACCTGTCCGGGGAACAGGCGGCGCAGCATGCCCATCGCTTCGTCGTAGTGGGTGATGCCCTTGAGGTACCAGGCGTAGTCGATGTTCGGATGCGTTGGATAGGTTCGGATAAAGCGGTCCAGCGTGGTCAGTGCTTCTTCCGGTCGGCGCGCCTGCTGTAAGGCATAGGCCATGTCCAGCTGCGCCTGCTCCGCATGGCGACCGAAGGGGTACAGGGTGGTCAGGCGCCGATAGCGGTCAATGGCGGTCCCGAAACTGCGTCCATCGAGGGAGGCTTTGGCTTCCGCATACAGCTCTTCGGCTGGACGCGTCGTGTCGCGTTCTTCGTTGCTGCTGCAGCCGGTCAGGGCCAGCGTCAGCACGGCCATCAGGAGACCCAGACGACGGATCGGGGTTCGAAGAAGGGTTTGTTTTTGCATAATAGAGCGCATGCGCCGAATTCTAGCAGTTGTGGCAGCCGCCTAGGATGCCAGAGCGAGGGCTAAATGTCTGTTAAGGGCGACGAAGATTCGCCGGTTCGTGAACTGTCACGAGAGTGGGTCGTGCCCTTCGAGATGGCAGGTCGTCGACTCGACCAGGTGCTATCGGAGGTCTGGAACGATTATTCACGCAGCCGCCTCGCCGATTGGATTCGCAGCGGAGATCTGACCGTCGAGGGCCGAAAGGTCAAAGCCAAACACTCGCTGACGCCCGGCGAGCGTGTTCGACTTGAATGCCAGCTGGAAGCCCATCCGGATAATCCGCAGCCGCAGGCCATCGACCTCGATATTCTCATTGACGATCCCGCCTTGTTCGTCATCAACAAGCCGCCGGGCATGGTGGTCCA
>JBCDLQ010000234.1:0-4774 GCA_039414335.1 Pseudomonadota bacterium
CTCGGTGGCGGCTTCGCCGAAGCCGAAGCCCTGGCCGAACTGCGCGACACCCACGCCTTTGCCGAATTGAGCGACCTCGAGTGGCTCTGGCTGAAGGAATTCATCACCCGGGGCGGCCCGGCTCTCAAGGCCTATCCGGGCTTTCAGAAAGTCGATGTAGAGGAAGGCCAGTTCCGGGTCCGCAACCGGCGCGTCGCCAGCCTGCACCGCATGTCCGTGGGCACAATCACCGCCGATGGCCATCTGCAGGTGCGCTTCCTGAAGGGCAAGTCCTTGGGACAGATCGAGGAGCGCTTCATCACTCGCCTCAAGCCCAGGGAAAAATTCGTGTTTGCCGGGCGGCTGCTGACCCTCAGCAAGATCAAGGACATGACCGCCTACGTCAAACCCGCGAGCGGCGGCAAGGCAGCGGTACCGCGCTGGGGTGGCGGCCGCATGCCCCTGTCGACGCTACTGGCCGACGCCGTCCTTGAAATGATGGAAGGCGCAGACCGGGGCCATGCCGATGAGCGGCTGCAGCCGATCACCGATCTCCTCGAACTACAGAAGCAGCGTTCGGCCCTGCCAACACCCGATCGTCTGCTGATCGAGCAGATCGACAGCCGCGACGGGCATCATCTCTATCTCTTTCCCTTCGCTGGCCGCCTGGCGCACGAAGGCCTGGCCGCCCTACTGGCCTGGCGCCTGGCCCGCCACGTCTCACAGAGCTATTCGATGACGGTCAATGACTATGGCATCGAACTGGTTGGTGACGAGCGCTTCGAGTTGAACGACGCGCGCTGCCGTGAGCTGCTTTCCCCCGACCAGCTGGAAAACGATCTCCTCAGCGCCCTGAACGCAGCCGAAATGGCCCGCCATCGTTTTCGCGACATCGCCCGAATTGCCGGTCTCGTGTTCCAGGGTTACCCGGGACGCGGCAAACAGATGCGGCAGATTCAGGCCTCCAGCGGGCTGATGTTCGACATGCTTTCGGAACACGATCCGGACAATCTACTGCTGCAGCTGGCGCGGCGTGAAGTCCTGGAATCGGAAATGGAGCTGAGTCGTATCCGCGCCGCCCTTGAGCGCATTCGCGGCCAGACGCTGGCCCTGCGTCAGCCCGGACGACTGACACCGCTGGCTTTTCCGCTCTGGGCCGATCGACTGCGCTCACGCGTGTCCAGCGAGGACTTCGAACGGCGCGTGGAACGCATGCTGGCCACGCTGGAGCCGAAATCATGAATCTGGATCTGGCCGGGCATTCGATGAACTTGCTGCCGGACCGGGCCGTCTGGTGGCCCGATCAATCGGCGCTGCTGGTGGCTGATGTTCATCTCGGCAAGGACCAGGTCTTCCGCCGCCAGGGGCTCGCAGTTCCGGCGGGGGTATTGCAACAGGATCTGGATCGCCTCGATCTGTTGCTCGAAGAAACGGAAGCCGAGCGACTCATCATCCTCGGCGACTGGATTCATGCGCCGCCTCATGTGGACGATGACTGGCCCGATCAGATCGGACACTGGCGCGCTGATCGGTCGGATATCGAGATCGATCTCGTCCTGGGCAACCATGACCGCGATTTGGCCCTGTGGCTCCATCAATGGCAGATCGACGGCCATGAAGAAGTGCTGGAAGTCGATGGCGTGTTGCTGATGCATGAATGGCGACCACGCCTGCCCGCGCCGGGCCTGTCCGGCCATCTGCATCCCGGTGCGCGCCTGAAGACTCGACGGGAACAGCTGATGCTGCCGGCCTTTCTGCTGGATGAAACCGCTGGCCGCGAGCATCTCGTACTGCCCGCCTTCGGCCGATTCACGGGATTGATGGCCGAGCTCTCTTTTCCCTGGGATCGGCGCTTCATCAGCACCGGCCAGCGCGTCTTGCCCTTGCCCTGAATCTTGCTCGACTAGCCGCTGCTTGGAGGTTCGGGCTCGTCCTCGTCCTGCTTCATGACCGGGTCATTGATGCGTCCTCCGGGAACATCGACCGGCACTGACAGATCGTCGTCCCAGGACTCGGCGGCTTCCTCATCATCCAGGTAGCGACGCAAGCGCCGCTGGCGGGACTGTTCGTTTTCGAACTGGATCTCGATCGTGAAGCGGAACCGCCAGTCTGATCGTCGATCACCCCCAACCGACTCCAAAGGCCAGGCATGTTCCGGCTGCAGTTCGTAGAACAACCAGGGACGCAGGAACTGCCGCCGATAGCGCAAGGCAACAAAGTATTCCTCAACCTCGAAGGACGGTCGGGTGTAGCCGAAGACACCGAGCTCGGCGCGGAGCGCAGTCTTTGGCGTGAGCTGCTGAAATCCGGTCACCGATGCCCGCCAGTCAACGCCATCGGACTCCTCGGAAAAAGTACCCTCACCGGTTAGGCGAAGCAGGCTGTCCCGGTGACGCAACCATTCCCAATCGAGTCGAGATGTCGTCCCGAAGCCATCCTCGCGCTCCCAGAACACGGCCTGAGTGGCGCGAACCAACGTGCTGGCCGTGAGGCCCTTGACGTATCGGTAGCGACCCCGCAAGCGTGGATTCAGACCACCGCTGGATACTCGCACGGTTCCGTCCACATCGAACTGCGAACGCACGCCTTCGTTGGCAATGAAGCGCAAGCCAAGACGGGTCTGGTCTTCGTCGTCGTCGTCGCCTGACCGCTGATCGAATTCACCGGACAGATCGTCATCGCTGGTGATCAACAGGCGCAAGCGCTCAGAAGCTCTTGGAAGCTGGATATTGGCCCGGACCCGCACGCCGGCGGTCCAGCCTTCCGTCTCATCCCACTGGAGTGAGTTTCTCAGGCGGAAAAAAGTCCCGACGGGTGTCTCCTCAAAAGCGCGGGCATCACCAAAGAATCCGTCGAACCAGGCTGCAGGTTCGCACAGCTGTCGATTGAAATAGGAGTGGGTTCGGTCCAGCCAGCTTTGGGGGCGATCTTCTTCGTCGCGACAGGATCGGTCAATTAACTCCTCGCGAGCCTCTGGCCGTTCCAGGTTGGCTGGCTTTCCCGACACGCGGTCATCCTGGGCTACCGCACTGGCACACAGCATCAGGGACAGCAGAAACACACGCTCCAGGCGCGCGCGCCCGGCGGACGTGTCACAATTCAGGACTGCTTTCACTTCAGTCAGAACCCACTGCCAGAGACGGGTCCCTGATCATACGCCAAATGTCAGACGACTCGCGACCACTTCAGCCTGAATCCGAGCCACCACCGTTCGCCGACCTCGGTCCAGATCTGATCTGCGATCTCGTTGACGAGTTGGGCCTGATCACGGACTCCCGCCTGCTGGCCCTGAACAGCTACGAGAACCGGGTCTGGCAGATCGGACTGGAAGATCGCTCCCCGGTCATCGCCAAGTTCTATCGACCAGGACGATGGAGCAACGAGGCCATTCTGGAAGAGCATCAGTTCACGCTGGAGTTATCCGAAGCCGGCCTGTCCGTGGTGCCGCCGATGGCCATCGATGGCACAACGCTGTTCGAGTCAAAGGGTTTCCGCTTCGCGCTGTTTCCGCGGCGTGGCGGGCACGCGCCTGAGCTGGCTCATGAACCGACGCTGCGCGTGCTGGGACGAGCCCTCGGTCGACTTCACGCCGTCGGAATCGCGAAGGACTTCCATCATCGACCCGAGCTGACCCGTCAGCGTCTCGGGCGAGACGCCGTCGACTACCTGATCAGCCATCAGAGGATTCCCGCCCACCTCGAGCCCGCCTTCGTCAGCCTGACCGACCACCTGCAAACGGCGGTCGATGAAGCCTGGCAACGCGCTGGCGCTTTCCAGCCGATTCGCCTGCACGGTGATTGCCATCCCGGCAACATCCTGTGGCGCGACGACCAGGCTCATTTCGTCGATCTGGACGATTGCCTGACCGGCCCCGCGGTGCAGGATCTCTGGATGCTGATCTCGGGAGAACGCCACGAACGGGAACAGCAGTTGGACTGGCTGCTGGAAGAATACTGTCGCTTTCAGCACTTCAATGCCGCCGAGCTGCATCTCATCGAGCCGCTGCGCTCTTTGCGAATGATTCACTACCAGGCCTGGCTGGCGCAGC
Source organism: Pseudomonadota bacterium (assembly GCA_039414335.1). Taxonomy (GTDB): domain Bacteria; phylum Pseudomonadota; class Gammaproteobacteria; order Xanthomonadales; family Wenzhouxiangellaceae; genus Wenzhouxiangella. The sequence continues at coordinate 4,028 of JBCDLQ010000234.1, forward strand.
GGTGGAACGACCCTGCCTTTCCGAAGGCCTTCCCCTGGTTCGACGACACGCGACACTGGGAACAGGTGATTCAGCAGCTGCAGGAGCAGATGGACGAGCTACAGCAACATCCGCTGAACTGGTTTCGCTGATCGCTGGACTGCCTGGACCGATCGCTTTCAGTCACCGATCCGCGAGCGAAGGGCATCGGCACGAATCAATCGCTCGATCGCACCAAACACCTCCAGCCTCCCGAAGGGCTTGTCGATGAAGTCATCGGCCCCGACCCGCTTGAGGAAAACCTTCTGGGCAGCATCGGAATCGCCACTCATCATGATCACGGGCGTGTCCTTGGATAGGTCCAGGGCTCTCAAGCGCTTCAGGGCCCTGAAACCGGTCATATCCGGCAGGATGATGTCGAGAAAAATCAGCCGCAGACGCTCCTTCGCCGCAATCTCGAGACCGGCTCGGGCAGAATCTGCTTCAAACACTTGATAGTGGTTGCTCTTCAGCATCTCGCTCAGTGCCAGCCTTACGGTGCGCGAGTCATCCACCACGAGAATGCGAGTACCCCTGGGAGCGTTCAGACGTTCGCGCTTGCGACGCTCTTTGCGTGGCTGCGCGTTTTTGTCATCGCGTGGAATCAGTTTCTGGATGCGAGTGCGCCGCAATGCCTCGGGCATCAATCGAGTCAGTTCACCGTGATCAATGCCGCTGGAACCATCCGGAAGCAGGACGCCATGATTCGAAGACCCCGTTGACGTCGCC
>JBCDLQ010000235.1:0-4735 GCA_039414335.1 Pseudomonadota bacterium
CCGTCTTCGTCATAGACAAAGACGGTCAGCTGGTGCTCCAGCGGGATTGGACCGATGCCGTGAGCTTCCTGGAACAGCAATGGACCTATGACGAGGGCGGCAACAACATCGAATACATCGATCGAGCCGGCGGCTTGACCGTCAGCACCTTTGATGAGCGCGGCAATGAGCTGTCGCGAACGGAGCCGGGCGGTCAGACCTTCAGCTGGACCTATGGCGATTGCCGAGGATTCTGGGAAACGGCAACAGACCCCTTGGGCAATATCTGGCGAAACGAATATGACGAAAACTGTCTACTGCGTTTCTCTACTGATCCCTTGGGTGATGTGACGGAATATCAGTATGTTGATCCAGGGCTGAGAACCACCGTGATCGACCCGCTGGATCAGAGTTGGGGTTTTACCTACAACACGCTGGGCCTGGAGAGCGCGCGAACCGATCCGACGGGCACGCCCAACAGCACCAGCTACGACAACCGCGGTAATGAGGTGACGCTGACGGATCGAAATGGCCAGCGGCGCGACTTCGTGACCGATGATGGCGGGTTGATCCTGTCGGAGACCTGGGTCGGTCTGGGCGAGCAGCTGACCTTCGACTACAACGAAGTGGGGCTCGTGACCGAAGAAACCTCCTCGGAGCAGACCTTGTCGATCGACTACTTCGCGACGGGCCGGGTCCAGCGTCTCGCGCGAAGCAGTGCCACATTCCCCGACTGGTGGGTCGAGTATCTCTACGACGGCAACGGCAACGTGACTCAGGTCACGGACTTTGCTGGTGGTGTCACCCAGTATGAATATGACGCTTTTGATCAGCTGGTTGCGGTCAGTCAAAGCGGTCCCGGCATCAACGACAAGCGTGTCGAGTTCGACCTGAATGCGGAAGGTCTTGTGACCTTCATCCGTCGCTTTGGCGATCTCGCCGGCACCGTGCCCGGGCCCACGACGGAGGTGGACTACGCTTGCGATAGCTGCCCCTTCGAAGTCAACCGAATCGAGCATTTCCGTCCGGATGGCAGTTCGATTCACGCCATGACCTTCGCTCGCAACGACAACGGTTTGATCACTCAGATGGTCGATGCGGAGGGCACGCATGATTTTGTCTTTGATGGAAGAGGTTGGCTGGTCGATGCCAACCATCCACCGATCGTTGGGCTCGACAGCGGCGCCTACAGCTGGGATGGGCAAGGTAACTGGTTGAGCTTGCCCGGTAAGCCGGTCAACGCCTCCCTGTCCTATGCCGATGGCGACGGTGGTCACCGGCTGCTATCGGATGGCGAATTCACCTATCAATACGACGAACGGGGTGCCGTGATCGCTCGAGTTGATGGGGTCAGTGGTGAGCGGCTCCAACTCGAGCGGGATCCGCTGGGTCGCCTGATCCAGGCAACGGTGCGAGACGATCAGAACACGATCATTTCTCAGGCCAGCTACAGCTACACGGTTTCCGGTGTTCGAACTTTCGCGGAAGTGGATGGTGTCCGTCGACACTTCGTCTTTGACGGCGACAATGTGATCGCTGTTCTGGACGATGCCGGTCAGGTCCTGTCTCGGCGCCTTCAGGATCGCGCGCTCTATCGGGCTCTCGCCATCGACGATGGCAACCAGATTCAATGGTTGCTTGCCGACCATATCGGTTCCATACGCGATGTGGTCTCAACAAATGGACAAAGCGTTGCGCACTTTGCCTACACGCCCTTCGGAGAGCAGATTCTTGGACCCGCCCCAGGAGTTGATGATCCGATCCGGTTCACAGGGCGTGAGTTTGATGTGCCCGGAGGACTGGGCTATTTCCGTGCGCGGGTCTATGCGCCGGATATCGCGCGATTCCTGTCGGAGGATCCGATCGAGCCCTGGCACTACCGCTATGGCGAAAACAACCCGACTCGGTACACGGACCCCAGCGGCAAGTTCGCAGCCATTTCCTATGGCCTGCAGGCTTGCAACTCTGTCGCTCTGGTCAATTCAATCCTCGATAACGTGGCTCTGGGTGAATTCCTGAACGATATCTTCCTGGCGGCAGCAGACGGCATCAAGGGCGAACCAGTGGATGTGGAAGCGATTCTCGAGTCCATCAAAGAGCAGTTCGGTCCGAAGATCCTGCTGCCCTGTGGATTCTCAAGGGGGATCGGCTGATGAGGGGCGTAAAGATGCAAGCGAAGCAGAGCCTTGGTCACAGCCGTCGGGCTTGGAACTATGGGAGTGACTCGATGCGTGTTCTGAAGCGAACATTGACAGTGCTGGTTCTCATGCCCGCCTTTCTTGTTCTGACAGCTCAGGCGGAGGGTGATTTCGACATTATCGACCAGCCGCTGCCCAACGGCGACTTTGCCGCTGGTCTCGCAGACTGGACCGTGATGGTCTCACCGCCCGCCGCGGTTCCGGTCGGTTCCGTCTCTGTCATCAACGGCAGCTCCAGTCTGAACAAGGGCGGGGCCTTCATCACCGAGCTGCGCCAGTCCTTTGTTGCTCCTGAAGGGCTGCAGGCGCTGCGCTTCAGTGTGGTCCAGTTGCCGCAGTTCCAATCCAACGGCGGTTTCATTCCCGAGGCCTTTGATGTGAATGTGATCGGCAGTAACGGCTTCAGCCGGGTCGCGACCTTCCGTCTGGGGCCCAGTGCCGTGGCCAATGCGACAGCCGTCCCGTCCGGGTTCAATCTGGCGGATGGCGTGTCTTTCGATGGCAGCGATCTCAGGATTGCACTGGATGGTGTGGCTTTGGGCGAGAACCTGCAGTTTTCCGTGACGCTGGCTGGTCCTTCGTCTGCAACGACGAGCAGCGTGATCATCGACGATGTCGTGCTGGAGGTGCTGGCAAAGATCATTCCCGACCGCGTTGACGGCTGCGGCTACTTCAACGATCGCTTCGAGCTCAGCGAAGGTGTGAATGGTATCGCTCGCTGTGCCCTGGGTCAGATCAACGATACGGGAATCGCGGCCTGTCTGGGCGATTCGGGCAGCGAGACCTGCCCGATCGCCGATGCGCCGGGTCAGGATGCGGAAGGCGGACGCGATGCTTTAGCCGGCGCCGGCCTGCTCAACAAGCTGGGCCGCGGTCCGGCGGGCTTTGACTACACCAAGCTGGACGTGAACGGTGATGCACTGCCTGACTCGGCGACGGAATGGGCGTGCGTGCGTGACAACTATGCGGGTCTGATCTGGGAGGTCAAGGTCGATGATCCGGCCGATCCGCGCCACTTCGAGCACAGCTACAGCTGGTACCTGACCGAGTCCGGCCGTAATGGTGGCGATGTCGGCCTGCCGAATGGTGGTGTCTGCACCGGCAGCGACTGTGATCTCGAAGGATTGACCGATGCGATCAACGCGACGCGACTGTGTGGCGCGACCGATTGGCGTGTACCGACGCGTCTGGAGCTGCAGAGTCTGGTGAACGCGGGTGAGGAGAGTCCCGCGATCAGCAGCGCTTACTTCCCGTGGACAGCAGGTGCGTTCTGGAGCCTGACTCCCGTCGCTGCCGACAGCGCTTCCGCCTGGGAAGTCGATTTTGCTCAGGGTGATATCCAACGACAAAGCAAGTCCACGGCCTTGCGCGTGCGCCTGGTCCGGGAGGTGAAATGATGAACTCAATTCAGACACAACGTTGCAGCCATTGGATACGGAAGCTGCTGACCGCTGCCCTTGTATTGCTGCCATTGATCGCCCAGGCCCAGTGTCCGGGCGGCGTCGAGAATGCGGCCATCGAGGCGGCGACACCCAGTGACGACTTCCGACCCCAGGCCGACGGCACGGTGCAGCATTTCAACACGCGTCTGGTCTGGCAACGCTGCGCGCTGGGTCAGACCTGGGATGGTACGACTTGCATGGGCTCACCGCTGCTCCTCGATTGGGAGTCAGCCCTGGTCGCCGCGCGTGATCATGTGCAGGCCGGAAGCAGCGACTGGCGCGTGCCCAACCGCAACGAACTGACGTCCATCATCGAGTCGCGATGCCATTCACCGGCCATCAACGGAGAGATCTTCCCGGCCACGCCACAGGAATGGTTCTGGAGCAATTCTCCCTTGACGGGCCAGGTGGATCAGGTCTGGGTGGTTCTCTTTACCGATGGAGAGCTGCAAGCGGCTTCTGTCAATGGCCTCTATGCGGTTCGTCTGGTCAGGGCAGGGCGAAACTGAGCAGTTAGCCAGTGTCCGGCTTCAGCTGATGCCTTCAGCGAAAGCCAGCGTGCTCTCTTCCAGCGCTTTGAGGTCGTAGCCGCCTTCCAGGCTGGCCGCCAGCCGGCCTTGGGCCTGTGCCTGGGCGATCTTCTTCAGTTCGTGGCCGACCCAGAAGAAGTCTTCATCCTTCAGCTGCAGCTGGGCCAGCGGATCGCGCCAGTGGGCGTCGAATCCGGCAGAAACCAGGATCAAATCCGGTTTCCAGGCTTCGATGCGCGGCAGTAGGTGCTCGCCCCAGTGCTCGCGAAATTCGTTGCTGCCCGACTGGGGCGTCAGGCTGCAGTTGACGATGTTGCCGGCCCTCGGATCTTCGTCGCGGCCAGTGCCCGGATAGAGCGGGGACTGGTGGCTGGAGATGAACAGAACGCCGGGTTCGTTGGACAGGATCGCTTCCGTGCCGTTGCCGTGGTGCACATCGAAGTCACAGACCGCAATCTTTTTGACGCCGAGCTGGTCGCGCGCATGCAGTGCGGCAATCGCCAGACTGGAATAGAGACAGAAGCCCATGGCCCGTGAGCCTTCGGCGTGATGGCCGGGCGGGCGAACAACCACGAAAACACGATCG
>JBCDLQ010000236.1:0-4730 GCA_039414335.1 Pseudomonadota bacterium
GCCGCCTGCTGCTCCTGCTCGAAGGCGGAGCGCGCTGCGTCTCCGACATCGCCAAGACTCTGGATGAGCCGATGACGGCGGTTTCACAGCGCCTGAGGGTGCTGAAAAATGAGCGAATCGTGCGCGCTCGACGCGATGGTAAGCACGTCTTCTATGCGCTTGCCGATCACCACATTGCCAATCTGATCACCAATGGCGTCGATCACGCCATGGAACACCTGACCCCTTAATCACTGAGCACAAGGAATCGAAGCATGAACCACATCCATAAGGACCACGACCACGAACACGGCCCGAACTGCGGGCACACCGCCATTCAGCACGGTAACCACGTAGACTACCTGCACGACGGTCATCTTCATCACGTCAGATCCGACGGTCAAATCGAGGAGCATGTGGTCGAGATCAGCGACAACAACCCCGAGCGCTGCACGCCATCACACGCCTGTAGCGGGCACGACCCGGATCACGTCCATGGCCCGGGCTGCGGTCATGAAGCTGTACCTCACGGGGATCACATCGACTATCTAGTCGATGGCCATCTCCACCACCCCCATGGCGATCACTGCGATGACCACGGTCCGATCGATGTCGTGAGCGCATCCAACGTCCAGGACACCTGAACGGTCTACGGCTATTGAAGGCCGTCGACCGGATCATTTCGACACCAGTACGCGATCAAAGCCCGGTGATGCCGGGCTTTTTTGCGTCCGGAGTCACGCAAATCGCGAAACAGGGTCGATGATCGAGGTTCCGCTGTTGTCCTTTGGCTGTTGTCCATTGGCTTTCGTCGCTTCCGGCTCTGGCAACCCATAGGCCCTGTTCCGAGGAGGTCACCGTGCAACGCTTTGCTTACGCCGAGTCACCCTGAGAGAAAAGCCAACGCCGCCGAATCTCAGTCTGCCCAGACAAACCGCTCCAGCTCTGGACTCTCCGCCGGCAGTTCCCTCTGGGCAATCTCCAGCGCCCGCAGGCCCCAGTAGTTGGCTTCTTCTTTCTGCCCCATCTCGAGCAGCAGCAGGGCCAATGAGCGCTGCGGCGCGGCCGCTCGATACTGGTTCAGGCTGCCGGCCGCTTCATGCAGTTCGATTGCACGGCGCATCAAGGCCAGGCCCTCCGCCTGCTGATTGAGGTCGGCAAGGATCCGACCATGCGTGACAAGGCCCGAAGCCAGTAAGACGTTGTCGTCGCCGTAGACCGATCGCCGCAGTTCCAGGCTTTCTTCCGAGTTTGCAAAGGCTGAATCGAGCAGATCGAGTTCCCGCTCGATATTGGCGAGCACGGCCAAGGTGACGGCCAAGGAGGTCTGCGACCACTCGGTGCTCTTCTTGATGGCGACCGATTCCTGTGCTGCTGCGCGCGCTGCTTCATAGTCGCCCTGCCGGCGCAGGGACAGGGAGAGATTGTGTAAGGGCGAGGCGACGCGGGTGGTGTCCGCACCGGTGACCTGTCGGTGAAGTGCAATCGACTGGCGCAAGGAGGCTTCTGCTCGGTCATACCAGCCCAGGTCGTTCTGCAGCAGTCCGACGTTGTTGTAGGAGTCGGCCAGATCATCGTCGATCACGCCCTGAGCGCGGCGCCACTCCAGCGCCTGGACCAGCAAGGGCTCGGCCTCCTGCAGGCGACCGTAGCGGCGATGGACGTTGCCAAGACGATTTCGCGAGTCGGCTAGCTCAGCGCTATCCGGACCGGCGTGCTCCTCACGGAGTACAAGGGCCTGGGACAGCAGCTCCGTGCCGCGCGCGTCTTCACCCAGGTTGGCGAAGGCCAATCCGATCACGTGCATCAGCTGGGCCCGCATCAATGGATCACTGTCCAGGGCATCGGGCAGCTCTTCGGCGGCCTGCTCTAGCAGGTCGCGTGCCCGCACGTCGGCGGGGTTGGTGACGCGGGGATCGGAGACACCGAACAAATCGATCAGGAAGTCGGCGGTTTCTGTAGCGACGTTGGCTTCCCGGGTCGCTCGATCGCGCTCCAGGGACAGCTGATGCGCCTGCCAGGCCATCGCCGCGGAAAAACCGATCAATACCACGGAAAACAGGCCTGCCGAAGCCAGTCCAAAGGGGTGGCGTCGGGCAAAGACCGACAGGCGGTACGCGGCGGAGTCCGGCCGGGCTTCGACCGCTCGCCCGTCCAGCCAGCGCCGGAGGTCATCGGCGAACTGCGCGGCCGTGGGATAGCGCCGCGCCGGGTCCTTGTGCATGGCCTTGGCAACGATGCTGTTCAGGTCCCCTTCGCGGCCGCGCGCCGTGCTCAAGGGCGGTGGTGGCTCAGTCAAGCAGATGATCTTCTCGATCTCCGTCGGGCGACGGGTCTGAATGTCATAGGGCCGTCGGCCCGCCAGCAGCTCGTAGAGCAGCACGCCCATGGAATACACGTCGGTCAACGGCGTTACCGTTTCACCGCGCACCTGTTCCGGGCTGGCATAGTGCGGCGTCATGGCGCCAGCCACGGTCATCACCGTTTCGTGGTGCGCTTCCTGCTCATCGCCGATCAGCTTGGCGATGCCGAAGTCCAAGAGCTTCAGCTGGCCGTCGAATTCGATCAGCACGTTGGCGGCCTTGATGTCGCGGTGGATGATCAGATTGCCGTGGGCAAACTGCACCGCATCGCAGAGGGCAAGAAACAGCTGGACCCGTTCATCACGCGACAGCGCCCGGTCTCTTACATAGGCATCGATCGGCTGGCCGTCAACGAACTCCATCGCCACAAAGGGGGTCCCGTCCTTGTCTTCCCCGCCGTCGACGAACTGGGCGATGTGCACATGCTTGAGGGAGGCCAGCACGCGCCGCTCGACCTTCAGTCGATGGTGGGCCAGCTCCGAATCCACAGACGCATTCAGTCGCTTGACCGCCAGCAGCTGCTCGAAGTCTTCGGTCTGGCGCTTGCAGAGATAAACCACGCCCATGCCACCCTCGCCCAGCTTGCGCAGCACCTGGAAAGCGCCAATCTGCTGGGGCAATGGCACTTCGCTCTGCTGCCCTTCCTGACGGATCGCCGCCTGCATTGGATCATCTGCCTCGTCGTCGGCCGCGAGCATGGCCGCCACGCGCGCAGACAGCTCGGCATCACGCTGGGCCAGGTCCTTCAGAAAGGCATCACGATTGCCGGGCGTCAGCTCCAGCGCACGCTGGAAGGCCGATTCGATGTCACGAAAGCGTTGGGCGTCCATGAGCCTGTGGCCAACTCACTCGCAGAAGGGATCGGCAGATGATAACCAGTCCCTTCCATTCAGCTCAATTGAGCGGGCCTGGCGTTCAGCGACGTTTGGACAGGGCGATCAGGATCAGACCGGATACGGCAATCAGAATGGGGATACCACCCAGCTCGCCCTCGACCATCACCATGGTCACGACGCCGATCAGACCGACCACCGTCAGGGCGAGCCCCAGCCAGAATTGCTTTCCCGCCTTCATGCCGCTCTCCTGTCCGGTGGTAACTCTGATTGCGCCAGGCTGAGGATCATGCGCTTCGGCCTTCCTTCAAGAAGAACCATTACCCAGGATGCGGATGTCTTCGTTGAGGTTTCTCAAGGTCACGATCGCTCCGCCGCCGGACACATCGGCAACGGTCCAGGTGGCCTTGTCGACCTGCTCGCGCCGAACGTCGATATCCATATCAGTCGCGACCTGACCCCAGCGCGCCTGGGCCCGTAGCGTCAGCGCCGGGCGTTGCGGCATGCGCAGCTCGAGCAGGCCATTGGCCGCCGTTGCTGCCGAATCGTCGGTCAAGGTATCACCGACGAAATCGACCGTCGCATTGCCGTTCATGGCCGTTACCGAGAACGGGGCCGCATGGGACGCCAGGGTGACATCGCCGCCGGCTGACCAGGCTGTGAATCGCGCCCGCCAGTCGCTGACCTCAATCGGCCCTCGATCGTTGATGCGAACGCGCGCCATCATCGTCGGCGGGGCCGTGACTTCAACGGAACAGCTGCCAGCCGCTTGCGCTGCAGTGAAATTGACCGAACGGTTGCCGCGTCGAAGCTCGGGCAGGCTCTGATCATCACTGATCACGCGCAGTCCATCGGCGTTGACCGTGGCCGGCGTGCCCGTGCAGTCATAGCTCACGCGGACCGTGTCATCACTGCCCGGAACAATCCGGACATCGCCTTCCCAGACGGTCACGTTGAGCTCGTCATTAAGATCGATATTTTCAATTGCCAGATCCATCGCGGCGACCGGGCTCAGGGCGACCAGCGCGAGGGCCGCTGAAATCAGTTCGAATCGTTTCATGGGGGTCTCCTAGATTCGTGTGGTTCTGGATTGGATCGCGGCCTGGATGAAGGCGCGATTGTGGCGGGTCTCGCGAATCAAACGCGCGACCTCGTCGGGGTTGTCGAAGTTGGCCGTCTGCCAGAGCAGATCCAGAGCGGCCAGCTGTACGTTCGGGTCTTCAGACTCGAGCAGCAGCACGCGGATGGCCGCGACGAGCTGCGGATCCATCGCCTGGCCCTGCAGCTGATTCAGCACCGCCAGGCGTTCGTACTGGGCCGACAGGGACAAGGCCGTGAGCGTCTGCTGGGTCCGGACTGATTCAAGCTCATTGAGCAGGCGAAGATTCAGGCCGCCCAGTACCAGCACCGCCGCCAGGCTCGCTGCGGCCAGCCAGGGCACCCAGCTCGGGCGCTCGACCCGTGTCACGTGCAACTCCAGCGGCGGCGGCTGGTCAACCCGAAAGGCATTCCAGATCGCCTCGGACTGCTCTCCGAGCGCTTCTTTCCAGAGGAC